>JAKEFN010000003.1 GCA_022616085.1 bacterium | reverse complement strand
TTCAGAAGCGTATCGGCGACCGAACGGAAGAATGACGCGAACCGTGCGGGTTCCGGCGGGTCAAACGCCTGAAGCGCCGGCATGCGGTCGTGCTCGCGATCACACGCGGGATACTGGTGCTCATGCGAGAATGCGGAGAATTGTTCAAAGAATGCACGCGCCTTTCCTTTTTCTTCAGGATCGGTGAAAGAAGAGAGAAGAGCTTCCACGGAGGAATAAACGCGCTCCATGGTTGTTTCGGGAGGGGGTGCCGATCCGAGAACATCTTTTATGTCTATTGTGATTTCCTTATTCGCTTCTGCTTCTGTTTCCCATCCGCCTCTGTTCCGAACAATGATTTCTTTTGCTTCCGGAACCGAAAGGCCCGCTTTGTTTCCGCTGCCTTTTTTGGGTACGATAAGCTCTCCAGGATTTTCCTGGTCAGCTCCTGCAGGGATGATTTTTGGTTTGAATTCTTCGATGGGCATAGATTGGTTTCTTTATACGCGGCATGGGCGTGTTTTTTATCGCAATGCGATGGCTATAGTATACAACAAAAAAATCCGTTCATTTTTCAATCTCCGCCCCCACAATCTGATGAGGGACGCAGACAAAAGGACTTTCCTCCATTTCTTTTTTAAGTCTAAGAAATTCCTCGGCAAGCTTCCGTAACCGCTCTCTTTTTTCCTGATCTTCAGGGCTATGCGCATCCTCCGGCGGCATCTGGCGAAGAGCCATATCGCTCGAAATCTGCGCAAGCCCGACAAAATCATCCGTATAATTGCCTTCGCCGCGATCAAACCGCGTGAGATGATATGCCTTCCCCGGAGCCGCCGCCTCAATAAGCTCGGGGAGTCTATCCCCCATATTCGGCTCAATGCCCGAAAGCTTTTGAAGCTCCGCCGAATATTTCTTGAAATCGAGAAGACGCGGATCATTACTGCTCGAAGCGAGCGAATCCCAATTGAATTCAACGAGAAAAATTTTTTCTTTTGAAACGCGCATGAGTTCAGAAACCGCTTTTTTCCGTTCATCGGGAGAGAGGTGCATAAGAACAAACCGCTCATGCGCCAGATTGATGGACTCATCTGCAAAAGGAAGTTCCATGATGCTCCCCTGCACGCCAGCACCAAACCCTTCTTCCTCTGCGTGATCCGTCTCGCCGCGCTTTTCCTTAAGCGCATGGAGCATCTCGGCGCGGAGATCGAGCGGAATATACTGCCCCCCGCGGTCTTCGACAAATTGCGCAAAGCCGGCGCTGCTTGAACCGGCTCCCGCGTCAAGAAGCGTCTTGCCGGCAAGTTCCTCGCTCTCGAGAAGTTCTTTCGAAACCTCGTTTGCAAACTCCGCCTGTCTCTGCAAGCGATTTATTTCGGACGAAGGCACGCCCTCGGTTCCATAAAAACCTTCCTGCGCTGGGACTTTCTCGAACATGCCAAAATAATACCAGAGTATCTGCAGGACCTCAATGTTATATATTCACCTTTCACAATCTCCTTAACGTTAAAAACTGTCTCTTCCCGCCGTCTGTTCGCGGTTCGCCCGAAAAAATCTTGCGGCTACTGCTACATCTCCGGTTTTTTCGGACTCCACCGCTTCACACTCGGCAAAAATAGACAATTTTTCGCTGTTAAGGAGATTGTGAAAGGTCAATAGAACAAGGGCTTTTTTATTTTCCAAAATCATGGTAGAGTTTTGGTCATGACTCCGCAAAGCAATACTGCAAAGAAAGAACGCCGCGCGCCCGTGGTTGCAATCCTCGGGCATGTTGACCATGGAAAATCGTCTCTTCTTGATTACATCAGGAAATCAAACATTACCGCGGGTGAGGCTGGGGGCATTACCCAGCATACGTCGGCATATGAAGTCATGCATGCAGATGAAACGGGAGGGAAGCGAAGCATTACCTTCCTCGACACTCCCGGGCATGCCGCATTTTCCGGACAACGGTCGCGGGGAGCGCATGCTGCCGATATTGCGATTCTTGTTGTCTCGGCGGTCGAAGGGCCGCAAACGCAAACCTTTGAAGCGTTCGAGGCGATCAAAAAAAGCGGCGCGCCGTATTTCGTTGCGTTCACAAAAATAGACCGCGATGGAGCCGATATTGAGCGCGCAAAGAGAATGCTCCTTGAACACGGCATATATCTTGAAGGCGCGGGAGGAGATACGCCATGGACCGCAATTTCATCCAAAACGGGCGAGGGTATGGATGATCTCCTTGATATGATTCTTCTTATCGCGGATATGGAAGAGCTCGCCGGATGCCCGGACAAATCGGCCGAAGGAATGGTCATCGAATCGAACCGCGATTCCAAAAAAGGCATATCGGCGACTCTTGTCATAAAAGACGGAACGCTCATGAGGGGGATGTTTGTCGTTTCGGGCCGCGCGATCGCTCCGGTTCGCGCAATCGAGGACACCGTGGGCGCACTGCACGAAAATATCTGCGCCGGAAGACCCGTCATCGTTCGCGGTTTTTCGGAATTGCCGGAAGTCGGAGCGCCATTCATTTCATGCGTAGGGCGAAAAGAGGCCGAGACGCATGCGAACGCGCACGCCATCAAAGAAATCCTCCCAAAAAATACAGAGAAAGATGGCGCGGAGAACGAAGAAGAAGCCCGAACCGCCATAAAAATAATGATCAAAACCGATGTTTTGGGATCAATAGAGGCGGTTATGAAAGAAATTGAAAAAGTCGATGTCCCCGGCTCGCGCATTGAAGTGCTTCATACCGGAGTCGGAAATATCTCCGAAAACGACGCGCGCCTCATGATAGGGGCGGAAAATCCGGTCATAATCGGTTTCAATGTAAAAGTCGAGCCCAGCGCGCTTGAAATCGCTGCCCGCAATCATATCGAAATCGCGCAATTTGATATCATTTATAAAATTACCGAATGGCTCTCCATGGAAGCCGAAAAACGGATACCCAAAGAAAGCGAGGTCGAGAAGCGGGGTGAAGCGCACATCCTCAAGGTATTCAGCACATCGGGGAGTATGACAACCGCAGGCGGAAAAGTAACCGCGCATGCCCTCCAAACAGGAAAAACAGTCTCGATTTTTCGTGGGGGTGAAGTTGTCGGCGAAGGAACCATAAAAGAGCTCCAGATGGATCGCCGCGACGTGCGTTCCGTTCCGGAAGGAAACGAGTTCGGCGCCATAATCAAAACTTCGGCAGAGATTATGAAGGGTGATATAATCAAAGAAGGCAATGGGCGATAATTATACCGAAAAAAAAGAGCGGGCATTTCTCCGTCTTGCCGCCGAATTCATAAGCATAGAATCAAGCGGCGCTTCGCTCGTCACGGCGACTCGGTGCGTTCTTTCCAATCACGGAAAAGAAGGGACGGTATTTTTTAGCGTCATACCGGATCATAAGGAAGCCGCGGCGCTTGATTTTCTCCGCCGGAAGCGCAGCGAATTCCGTATATACGTCAAATCGCACATCAAGACAGACTCGCTTCCCCGTTTCGATTTTGCGATTGATCTCGGCGAAAAAAACAGGCAAAAAATGGACAAACTACTGGCTAAAAAATAAAACTCAAAAAATGCCTGGCTCGATGGTGAAGTGGAAACACAGCGGTCTGCAAAACCGCTATGCGCGGGTTCGATTCCCGCTCGAGCCTTACGAACAAAGTGTATATTAAGAAATTTGTCAAATATTTACCCCTTTACTTCAATCCCCATGGAACGCGCGGTGCCCATGATGATTTTTACCGCGGCGGCG
>JAKEFN010000168.1 GCA_022616085.1 bacterium | reverse complement strand
CCGCGAGCGAACTCGGTATCGTCGAGCTTTGGGTCAATTTCATTTATGACTTTGACATACTTTTGCGCAGCGCAGACAGTATTTAATGAGTGACCGGAAGTGGCGATCATGGAAGGTGGCATTGTATTTCGCATAGACCTTTCATCAAATATTGACCACAAAAATTCCCTGTCTTTTGTTAGCGGTTGCGAAGGACCATCAGGCGATACAAAAACGCTATGATCTAGTATCGCCAATACGGTAAACGTATCTCGAGTGACACGTGCAAATAGGACATCATCATGATCTTTCCTTGTTGCAGGTTGGGACCTGTCCACGAGGTGAAAATGATGATAACCCATCACATTCAATAAAAAGTCTTTATCGTCCCATGCATTTTTATTAGAAGATGGATTATCCGCAGCAAGGGAATACCCGTGATTGATCGCTTTCAATGACAAAAATGGCGTTAAGTCGTCCCCGTTTTCAACCTTAGCTAAAAATGATTTTATTTTTCCATTTAACGAAGTCCATCGTCGATCATTCTCAGCATATTTTTCGATAACAGCTTTTCTTTTACATTGTCTGACGGAACGGAGTTTCCAATTTATATATACGATTAGTAAATCCGTGAGGTTCTTCCCCTGAAGGGCAAGCTGTGACTCTTTGTTATTTGGGACACGAGTAATGGCCTTTACGATTTCTGCCCGAAGCTTTCTGACGCGTTTACTTTCCACCACATTCACCATTTTTTCGTTCCGTTGTGCGAAGCAACATTCCACATAGCAAGCAAATATCCACGGGGACCTACTGAAAACATCCGAACGCTCTCCGGCGAAAAGGGTCAATCCCCGCCGAAAGCGCGATCCACATCCATGCGCGCGTGGAGCACGCGCACGATCTCAATGCCCGCCGCGTTCCGCCGGTAAAAGACAACGTGCTTGCGGACGGGATGTTTGCGGTAACCCTCGCGGATATATTCGCACGGCTGGCCGATGCCCGGTTCCGCGGCCAACCTTTTGAAAGCGGCGTTCAGTTCGAGGATATATGTGCGGGCCTGCCGCTCGCCCCAGGTCTGGAGGGTATAGCGCCAGATGCCTTTCATGTCCTGTCGGGCGCTGGGGCGAAGCGTGAAATCGGGCACGGGACGTTTTAATCCTTCGTCATCTCCTCAAGGAAGTCGTCCACGTCGAACGCGGCGGCGGGACCGCTTTTCTCGCCTTCGACCAAAGCCGCCCGCAGCGCTTCGAGCTTCATCTCATGTTCTTCGAGGAGCCGGAGCCCCGCGCGGACGGCCTCGCTGACCGAGCCGAAACGGCCTTCCCTGATTTTCGTTGCAATGAACCCTTCGAAATGCTCTCCAAGGGTAACGCTGGTATTCTTTTGCATGACGGGCGCCTCGTTTTCAACCTTACTATTAAATATTAGTATTTATTGGTACTT
>JAKEFN010000027.1 GCA_022616085.1 bacterium | reverse complement strand
TACGAACAAAGTGTATATTAAGAAATTTGTCAAATATTTACCCCTTTACTTCAATCCCCATGGAACGCGCGGTGCCCATGATGATTTTTACCGCGGCGGCGGTATCGTGAGCGTTAAGATCGGGCATCTTTTTCTCCGCGATTTCGCGGACTTGAGACATGCTGACCGAACCGGCTTTTTTGGTTGCGTTTTTTCCGGAACCTTTTTGGATGCCGGCGGCTTTCATGAGAAGATTTGAGGCCGGAGAAGTTTTTAGGACAAAAGTAAAACTCCGGTCTTCATAGACGGTAATCTCCACCGGCACGATATCCCCCATCATCTCCCGGGTCGCTTCGTTGAATTTACTCACGAATTCGCCGATATTGATGCCGGTTTGCCCCAAAGTAGGACCCAAAGGCGGCGCGGGTGTCGCTTTTCCTCCCGGCGCCTGAACTTTCACGACTTTTGTTATTTTTTTTGCCATATGTTTGTAATATCAAAATAAATATTATATTTTCTTGACTTGCAAGAAATCAAGCTCCACCGGCGTCTCTCTTCCGAACATGGATACCAATACTTTAACGCGTCCGCGCTCGTCGTCAACCTCGGCGACCTTCCCCTCAAGGTCTTTGAAAGGCCCGTCAATAATCGTAACGGTTTCGCCAATCGTAAGATCAACTGTATGTTTTGCATGGTCGGTTTCCATACGACCGAAGAGGTCTTTGATCTCGTCCGGACGAAGCGGCACGGGGTGAATGCCGGTGCCGATAAAACCCGTAACGCGCGGGGTATTTCTCACCACATACCATGAATCATCGTTTACGATCATATCGACAAGGACATAGCCGGGGTAAACTTTCTCTTCAACCTCGACGCGCTTCCCGCCTTTAATCTTGATTTTCTTTTCTGTCGGAACGATGACATTGAATATCCGATCCTCCATTCCAAGGGAGTCTATGCGCTGTTTCAAATTGCGCGCAACGGCATTCTCGTAGCCCGCATAAGTGTGAATTGCATACCAGTTTCGTTCTTGTGTTTGTTCTTGCTTTGACATGGTGAAATAAAAATATCTCGGCTATCGTATAATCCACTGAAGCCCCTTCGTGAAGACATAGTCGAATGCGCCGAGAATCGCCGCGGTCAAGAGGGAGAGAATTATCACGAGCACGGTAAAATTGACCGTCTGTTTTCTGGTTGGCCAGCTTACATGGCGAAGTTCGCCTTTCGTGTCTCTTAAATAATCCTCGATATTGCTCATAAAAATCTTTGTTTATTTTCCCCTTCTTCTAAAAAACCGCCCCGCGGGGCTCTTTTATATGCTTATCATATGCTCCCGTACAAAAATGTCAAGCAAAAACGAAGGCGGCGAACAAAAACCGTGCCCGCGAATGCCGCGAAGCAACGCGTTACAAAACCGCCTCGGCAGATTTGGTTTCTTCGCCTCGGCCGTGCCTTTTGCCCCTTTTTTCCGGGCGCACCGCAATGTCGCCGTCCGAAACATCCACCACGATTTTTCCGCCTCCGCCAACAGCGTGCTC
The DNA here is from genome assembly GCA_022616085.1 of bacterium. Lineage (GTDB taxonomy): Bacteria > Patescibacteriota > Minisyncoccia > Phycocordibacterales > JAKEFN01 > JAKEFN01. The sequence goes on along the minus strand of JAKEFN010000027.1, from coordinate 11,431 downwards.
AATCATAAGATTGGCAATCGGATTCAAAATCTTGTTCTCGATAAGGCGCTTCAGGGGACGCGCGCCGTAATGCGGGTCATAACCTTTTTCCGCGAAATAAGAGAGCGCGGCCGGAGTAACCGTAAGCATGATTTCTTTTTCCGCGAGGCGGCGTTTGACGGTTTCTATCTGCATGCGGACAATCTGCTCAATTACTTTGGGTGAGAGAATATCAAAAATAACGATGCCGTCGAGCCGATTGAGAAATTCCGGACGGAAATAATCTTTCAAGCTCGCCATGACTTTCGTCTTTGCTTCCTGATAGTCGCCTTCCGCGCCGCCATTCTTGAAGCCGATGGATTCCATTTTGTCTATGTATTCGGAGCCGATATTGCTCGTGAGTATGACAATGGTATTTTTGAAATTCACGATTCTTCCTTTCGCGTCCGTAAGCCGTCCATTGTCAAGAACTTGAAGCAAAATATTAAACACTTCAGGATGAGCTTTCTCAACTTCATCGAAAAGAATAACCGAATACGGACGGTGGCGAACGGTCTCGGTGAGATTTCCCGCCTCTTCATGTCCCACATACCCGGGCGGAGAGCCGATGAGTTTTGAAACAGAATGTTTCTCCATATATTCACTCATATCGACGCGAACGAGCGCTTTTTCATCATTGAACATAAACGCGGCAAGCGCCTTGGTGAGCTCCGTCTTTCCAACGCCGGTCGGACCCAAAAAGAGAAATGATCCTATCGGGCGTTCAGGATCGGAAATGCCCACGCGCGAACGCTTAACAGCCGCCGCAACCTCATGAATTGCCGCATCTTGGCCAACCACGCGCTTTTTGAGAGTTTCCTCGATGCGGGCGAGCTTTTCTTCTTCCTCCTCAAGCATCCGAGACACCGGTATGCCCGTCCACTGCGACACGACGGAAGCGATATCCGACTCGATGATTTCTTCCTTGAGTATTCTCCGCGTTCCCTGGAGCTTCTTCAGTTTCGCCACGCGATCTTTGAGATCTTTCTCAAGCGAAGGGATCCGCCCGTAGCGTATTTCCGCCGCGCGCGTAAGATCCGCCTGCATTTCCGCATTTTGCGCTTCGGTTCGGAGCGATTCAAGTTCTTTTTTAATGGTTTTGATTTCGGACAAAATGGTTCGCTCGTTGTTCCACTTAAGTTCCAGTTCGCGAGTCTTTTCCCGAAGGTCGGCGATTTCTTTATCAATGTTTTTTACGCGGCTTGCGGCCTTTTTTCCCGGCTCCCCTTCGGTCTGCGCGTCTTTTTTGAGGGCTTCTTTTTCAATCTCAAGGCGCATAATCTTTCTGTGCGCGTCTTCCAAAACAGGCGGCTTATTTTCAAGGGCTATCCGGAGCGACGAAGCCGCTTCATCGATGAGGTCGACAGCTTTATCCGGAAGAAATCGATCCCCTATATATCGGCTCGAAAGCTCCACTGCCGAAACGATGGCATCATCCGTGATCCGCACGCCATGAAAAAGTTCGTATTTCTCTTTCAGTCCGCGCAGTATCGCAATGGCATCGTCAACAGACGGCTCGTCGACAAAAACCGGCTGGAACCGGCGCGTAAGCGCGGGGTCTTTTTCTATATGCTTCTGGTATTCTTTGAGCGTTGTGGCGCCGATTGCGCGAAGTTCTCCTCTCGCAAGAGCGGGTTTGAGCATATTCGAAGCATCGGCGGATCCTTCCGCCGCGCCAAGCCCGACGATTGAATGTATCTCGTCGATAAAAAGAATAATTTTGCCCTCTGAGCGGCTGATATCGCGCATGATGCTCTTCAATCGTTCTTCAAATTCGCCGCGATATTTCGTGCCGGCGATCAAAAGACCGAGGTCAAGCGATACAAGCTCTTTGTCCCGAAGCGATTCTGGCACGTCGTTGCTTGCGATCCGGCGGGCAAGTCCCTCCGCGATTGCAGTTTTTCCCGTTCCCGCTTCGCCGATGAGGATGGGGTTATTTTTTGTCCGCCGAGAAAGAATCTGCATGACGCGCGTGATTTCGCGATCCCGTCCGATGACGGGGTCTGTTTTGTCTTCCGCCGCAAGCTTGGTGAGGTTCCGCGTATATCGCTCAAGAAAACGGAATTTTTTCGCTCCCCGCGCATTGTCTGCCGCAACATCCGAATGCTTGAATTCCTCGAGAACGCGAAGCACCGATTCCTTGTCTATCCGGAAGCGGGTAAGCATGTCGCGGGCCGGACTGGGAACGTCAAAAATCGCGATAAAAAGGTGTTCGGTTGAAACAAATTCATCTCCGAGCGATTGCGCGATTTTGCTCGAAAGTTCAAGAGCTTTCGCAAGTTCGGGAGTGAGATAAATCTGGTATGAAGGCGTAAGAATGGATGACCCGTCCGGAGCCTCGATAAGCTCGAGGAGAGAGTCTGTAAGAAGAATGGTGTCGACTTCCATGCGTTCGAGTATGGAAATGACCATGGATTCTTCCTGCGTTATGAGCGCAGTGAGAAGATGAAGCGGCCCGACATGGTTCTGCCCCCGCTCAATCGCGAGTTCATGGGCGCGCCGGATGGCCTCTTTCGCTTTGGTGGTGAAATGATTGAATGGCGGCATATGAATAAATATATTACTTATATTTTACAAAAATAGGATACCCGTGTCAATAGCCCCCTATGTGCAAAAAAGAAAAACCGGACAGCCCTTGGGGTTATCCGGATTTTAAACATTTTAAACCGTGCCTTTTGCCGCTATGGGAAGACGCCTGTCGTTGCTAAACGCCCTTGCCGTTACTTTAAGTCCCGGAGGGGCTTGGCGGCGCTTAAATTCATTTCTATCAACCATGCGAATGATTCTATGCACGGTTTTAAGATCAAACCCCTTTGCAGCTATTCCCTCCCCCGACATATCATGTTCGATATATAGTCGGAGAATCGGATCGAGTATTTCATACGGCGGGAGCGAGTCCGTATCCCTCTGTCCGGGCGCGAGCTCGGCAGACGGCGGGCGCCTCAGCACCCTTTTTGGGATAACCGGGGATGGGGATATGAAATTACGGTATTGCGCTAGCTTGAGAACGTCCATTTTATACACATCCTTAATTGGCGCAAAACCGCCTGCCATATCGCCATAGAGTGTCGCATAGCCGACCGACATTTCGCTTTTGTTTCCGGTTGCGAGAACTATTTTCTCTGTCCTGTTTGAGATGTACATGAGAATATTGCCGCGTGCGCGTGCTTGAATATTTTCATCCGCGACGCTCGGAGCATCATCGGGGAAACGGCTAGAGAGAACATTGCGGAACGCCGAGACCGGCTCCTCAATCGGGATGACCGTGTATTGCACCCCGAGAGCTTCCGCCTGCTTCTTTGCATCTTCGTTGCTCATATCCGCCGTGTATCGTGACGGCATGGATACGGCTTCCACATTCTCCGGCCCAAGCGCGTCAGCGGCTATTACGAGTACAAGCGCCGAGTCAATGCCGCCCGATAACCCCAAGACGACTTTTTTTGCGCCAATCTTCCGGATATAATCGCGGACACCGAGCACAAGAGCATCATAGAGCTCTTTGAGCATTCCGCTATCAAAGGGATACGGGACTTCCGGCGCGTTTTCCGTTTCAAAAACGAGCACGCCTTCTTCCCAAGGATCCATAGCGGCAATGCACTTCCCCTCCGCGTCAAACGCACAGCTTCGCCCGTCAAAAACGAGCTCGTCGTTGCCGCCAACTTGATTGACATAGACGACGATGCACCCAAGACGTCTCGCGATGCCGGATAACAGTGTATGACGGACATTTCCTTTACCCCAATAGTAGGGCGATCCGTTGACGACAAAGAGTATCTCAACTCCCTTTCCCTCCAAATCAGCAACCGGATCGTAATCGTAGAGATATCGATCAGTCGGCAGTTCCGAACCGTTCCAAATGTCCTCGCATACGAGAACGGCACAACTGTTTCCTTTTCTAAAAAAGAGATGCGTTTCACCCCTTTTTCCGGGTTCAAAATAGCGCTTCTCGTCAAAAACGCTATAATTTGGGAGTAATTGTTTGACACTCCCTCTCAAGGGGTAGTTTTTATGGAGAACATAACCAACATTGAAAAGCGGCATCCCGGGTCCGTTATTTTTTTCAACTCCGCCGATAATGATCGGGATTTCAGCCGCTTCTCGCAGTTGCATCAAAACGTTATCTTGCCGCCAAACCATTGATGGCACCAAGAGCTGGTCGCAGGGCGGGTAGCCCCAGAGCGCAATCTCGGGAGCGATGGCTATGTCCGGATTGCGCCTGACTGCCGAACGATAGTATCGGAAAATCTTATCGATATTACCCTCAAAATCCCCGACCTTCGGGTTGTGCTGAATCATCGCTATTCTCATAGCTTCCTCCTTTTTTTCAGTTAAAAATCAAAGACCAATCACTTTGTTTCAGCAGACGACATCCTTGTCCCCTCCTGAAAAAAATGCCTCTCGCATGCATATGACTGTATGCGAGAGAAAAAAAACTAATAAACAAGCTCCTCATAGCGGGTATTGGTGTACCCACATGCGATCGTCGCCCATTCTACAAGCCATAAGGGCCCCATTGCTTTGGCGAGGTTATCGGAGAGCTTGACGGTGGGGTTCCCGTTCGCTTCTACAAGCTTCATAACGAGCGACAAGGTGGGAAAACCAAGGTCATTGCCGAGGTCAGTCCCCCACCCGAATGCCACGCCGATGCGTCCGTGGAATCGTTCGTAGAGCTCTATTATCTTCTCCGCCGTGAGCCCGTCCGAAAAAACGATTTTTTTTGTGAGCGGGTCAATGCCATGGCGGACGATTGCCGCAATTATTTTTTCGGCGCATTCCGCCGGATCTCCGGAGTCTTGCCGGTATGCAAGCCACCGCAGCCACTGCTCGAGTGAGAGACTCTTAACAAAAAAGTCCGTGCCGTAGGTGTCCGTGAGGATCGTAGAAAAATTATCGCCAAAGAGCTTCTTGGAAAGCTCCATAATTTTGTTCTGCGACTCAAGCACGCAATTCGAGTTACTTCGGTCAAACATAATTCCGAAGACGCCCATAAACATCTCATGAGCGATTGTCCCGAGTGAAGGGATGCCTAAATCGTACGCGTGCTTCATGTTTGAGACGCCAAGGAGCGACCCCGGAAGTTCCGCCACGAAGCGCTCTATTTCATGTCTCTGCCACGCCTTGCTCCACCGCCTTCGCGTTGCAAATTCCATGATGTTGATGCGGCCTTCATAGGGCTTAAGGAGTTTGAACTTTCGGCTCAACCGCGCATCGCCTTCATTATATATTTTGGCGATTTCCTGTTCGGTTAAGCCCTTAAGCCGCGACTCCGACAGTAGTTCCGTCTCCGTGTGAAGCACGATGGTTTCCCAAAGTGACGCAAGCTCCCACGACCTCGCCGCTTCAATCACAAATTGTCCGGAATCGGCATCCTTCTCAATCAGGAGTTCCGGAAGCTGGAAGTTCCGTAGAAATTCAAGAAACCGCGGCTCGTTAAAGCTCGGATTCCGTGCGATGAAAGCAAGCTCGGATTCCGTATATCGGAGCGTCCGACAGTGTTCGAGCTCCTCGCGAAGCTTTACTATGTCAATCTCGTCCGCAAGCCGCACCTTCTTGGTGCGATTCGTAGCCGAAAATTTGACCGGCACGCCGCGGAAATACTCAAAGATAAGCCGAAGCATGACCGGCTTATAATGGTCAATATCAAGGAGCGACGTGGTGATCGGCTCCGTTCGTTTCAAGTGCATGGGCTAGCCCTCTCTTGAAAAACCTCGTTCTTTATTATCACAAATCTCCTCCTGCGTCAAGTTGAACCTAATTTGTCAATTGGATTTAAAAAAATTAAACTTTTTTCCCCTTCTTTTCATACACCCCGATAAGCTCGGCGTGGTCAATGACATGGCCGCCGATTGCTTTCATGAGCGCATCTTTCGTTACATTTTGGTCAAGACCGAGCGACTCTTTATTGAGTGCGTAAATTGTATAAATATAGCGATGTTTCGCATCCGGCGGACACGGACCGCCATAGCCATACTTCCCCGCCGTGTTGACGCCGGGCTTTCCCGGCGTGCCGTCACCGTCCTCGATTTCGCGGACATCTCCCGGAATATCAAACAAAACCCAATGTATCCAAAGCCCGTCCGGCCGGATAAATTTCGGCACATCCGGATCTTCCATGAGAAGCGCGAAGCTTTTGGTTCCCTCGGGCACATCACTCCACGAAAGCGGCGTGTGCGACCCATCGCCATTACAGGTATATTTCGAAGGAATCATGCCGTTATGTTGAAATGCGGGGCTCGTGAGTTTCATGATTAAAAAAAATTTAATTTCCGTTTTTTAAATTATCCTTATACGCCGGGTATCGAAGCGCCGCCCAATAGAGTTTCTCCGCGTCAGCGAATCTTCCTTCTCTTGTCGAACCCAGGACGGCAATTACCACGGCGGATGCGGGTCCCGTCTGCGCCGCAATCACAAGATTTCCGCCCGCGAGCGCCGTATAGCCCGTCTTTGACCCCAAAATAAAAGGAAAAGAAGCGAGCCGGTCGTTGGTATTCTCGGAAACGTGCGCGCGGTTTTCGAGCGAGCGGAGTGATACAAACGGCTTTGTGGTGGCGTAAAGAATATCGGGGTGCTTCTCCAAAATATGCGAGAGGAGTTTCGCCATGTCTTTTGCGGAACCGTATGCGCCCGATACTACGTTCTCGTCGATATCAAGACCCGTTTCGTTCAAAAAATAGGTGTCGGCAAGTCCTATCTCGCGCGCCTTCGCATTCATCGCGCCGATAAAAAAAGCGGCCCCGTCGTTCTCCGTTTCTGTCGAAGTGCCGGCAAAATAACCTCCGCCAACCGCCGCCGCGACCGCCGCCGCGCCGTCATTCGACGATTCCACAAGCACGAGTTTCAAAAGATCCGAAAGCCGCCAATGCTCGCCGATCGAGAAACCGCTGTCTCCTTCTTTTGCGACGGCATACGGGCCGATACGGACATCGCCTCCGGACTTTGCCGTATCTTCGGCGGTGAGCGCAGTCATAAGTTTTGCGAGAGACGCAAGCGGCATTCGTGTGCTGTCATTTTTTGTAAAAAGAGTTTCCCCCGTATGCAAATCGGATACATAAACCGCGCGCGCATCAAGACGAAGCGATGCAAACGGATTTTCGGCCGTTTCGTAAGGGTTTTCTTCTTCACCGGCCCCGTCTTCGCTGACAGGCGCATGCGCGGCAAAAATCGGAAGAATGGGAGTCTTTCCCTCGCGCGCATTCATAAGATCAATAGCCGAAAAAAACACAAACAAGAGAAGCGCAACCGAAAGAAAAATCAGGTGTCCGATCGGCGCTTTTATAAAAATGTCTTTAAGGGGTATCATGTTACTTTTTCTGACTCTAACCCGTTTCTCATGCGGTCATATTCCGGAAGGTCTTCAATTCGAGAAATGCCAAGATATGCGAGAAGGTCCGTTGTCGGACGATAGAGGAATGCGCGGCCGCCTTCTTTGTCCGCCGTTTTTTCGATAAAGCCGCGAATCAAGAGGTTACGGAGCACCGTAGCCGAATTGACCCCCCGGATATAATCGATTTCCGGTTTCGATACAGGGCCGCGATAGAGAATAATCGTAAGCGCTTCGAGGCCCGCATTGCCGGGATCGCGCTCAAGCTCTTCTTTTCTCATCTCCGCAATGAGCGCCGCGGCGGCGGGGTTGGTTCCGAGCATGATGCCCTGCTCCGATCGAATAAGCGAAAGCCCCCGTCCGGATAAAGATGCTTCAAGATGCGCGATTTCTCCCTCCGCATCTTCCTTCGAAACGCCGGTTATTTTCGAAAGTTCGGAAATCGGAACAGCGTCTCCTTTATAAAAAAGAATTGCCTCGATTGCGGCTTCAAGCGGAAGCGATGTCGTTTCATTTTTTGATTGTGATTCATCCATAATGCGGTGTTTCGAGCGAGCCAGACTCCATGGCTATGTCGCCTCCCGGCGAGTCCTGCCGCGCCGCGATAATGCCTCGGCGGATAAGCTCAAGGAGAGCCAGGAAATGCATGATTATCTTTATCTTATCATTTTTGTCTTCCATGCCGCCCGTCTTGAGTTCGCTCCATTTGACATGAAGCCCCTTTTGAACGCGGGCCGCAAGGTTTTCCATAATATCTTCGAGCCGCACGATTTTTTTCACAACCGCCTGGGGAATGGAATCTTCGCGCGGCATATTTTCCAACACCGCGCGGACGGCCGCAAGAAGCGTCTCTTTCTGTATCCGCGGATGAGGCGAAAAAACCGGCTCCCCCATGGGGATCGCCCTTCGCGGAAAAATAGGGGTTCTTCCGTATCGTTCGCGCACGAAATGGGCGAGTTCGCGGATTTTCGCGAGCTTCTTAAGCCGATCTTCAAGCTCCTCTATATTTCCTTTTTCTTCCTCCGTAAGCGAAAGCGCGGGCATAAGGGATCGGGATTTGAGCAGAACAAGCGTTGAGGCAATGAGCAGAAATTCAGCCGCCTCCTTGGTGGGAAAGGCGTCTCTATTTTCAAGATATGAGAGAAAATCGTCTGCCACCGCAGAAAGGGATACGTCGTTTATAAAGAGCTTCCTTTTTTCGATGAGGGACAGAAGCAGGTCGAGGGGCCCTTCGAATACGTCTATTTTTATCTCAAACGCCGCCATCAGTATATTTTAATTTTTTTAGGCTTTTTTATCAAGATTTTTTGCATATACTGCGCGGAATTCGCTCCTGAAATCGGCAAAGGATCCGTTCTGCACGCTTTCACGGATATTACCGAAGAGCCGCGTTATGAATGAAAGATTGTGGATGCTCGCGAGTGTTCCGGCGAGCATTTCACGAGCCTTGAAGAGGTGATGAATATATGCTCTGGCGAAGTGCTTGCATGTATAGCAAACACAGTCTTTTTCAATCGGCGAAAAATCGCGCCTGTATGCGGCGTTCAAAATATTGATATTTCCGTTTCTTGTCATTATGGTGCCGTTTCTTCCGAGCCGTGTGGGAATAACGCAGTCAAAAAGATCAATCCCCTGCTCTACGGCGCCGAGAATATCAAGCGGCTCGCCAATGCCGAAGAGATGCCTCGGCTTATCCTCCGGAAGCTCTTCGCATACCCAGCCGACTGCCGTATCAATGTCTTTTTTTTCAAATGATCCGCCGATGCCGAAACCGTCAAACGGAAGCGCGGAAATATCCCTCGCCGCCTGCCTTCGAAGATCCTCAAAACGTCCCCCTTGCACAACGCCAAAAAGCGCTTGTTTCTCCGTGCCAAGCCGCTTATGTTCCGCGAGGCTCCTCTTCGCCCACCGGAGCGTGCGCCCGCATGCTTCATTTTGATATTCGTGCGGCGCCAATGGAGACGTGCACTCGTCAAACGCAAAAATAATATCCGCGCCGATATTATGCTGGATTTCAATTGATCGTTCCGGCGTGAAGCGGTGTTCGCTTCCGTCGCGGTGTGAACGAAAAGTAACGCCGTCTTCGTCAATTGCGCACAATTTCGCATGAGCGTTTTCTTGCGGGGACTTTTTACGCGCCGCGCTCTCATCGAGAATTTTGCTGATACCTTCGCCGAATGCAACACCGAGCGAGAACACCTGAAATCCGCCGGAGTCGGTCATGGTGGGGCCGTGCCACCCCATGAATTCTCCGAGTCCGCCCGCAGATTTTACAATTTCATCTCCAGGTTCAAGGTAGAGATGATAGGTGTTCGCAAGCACGACCTCTGCCCCTATTGATTCAAGCATCTCGGGCGTAACCGCTTTGACAGTCGCATTCGTTCCCACAACCGCAAAAGCGGGCGTCTCAATAGCGCCATGAGACGTTTCGAGTATGCCAACGCGCATTTTCCCGTTTTCGCCCTTTTTTTCTATTGAAAATGATATCGGCTTCATGCGCGCATCATAGCATGATAAAGTGTAGAAATGAAAACATCCTATTCCGCGCTCGATACGTTCAAGACGTGCCCGCGGAAATACAAATATCAGGAAATAGACAAGATTCGCACCCCCAAGGGCATCGAAGCGGTATTCGGGACGCTCGTGCACGGTGCGCTCAAGTATATGTTTGAAAAAAATCCGCTTTATCCCACCTTAGACGAGGTTCTTGATTTTTATCGGACGAAATTTGAAGAAAAAGCGGAGCATGCGGAAATGCGCCGGCAGGAAAAAAAAGATGCCGAACTCAAAATGTATCGCGAAACAGGCGAAGATATGCTTCGGCGTTTCTATATGAAAAACCAGCCGTGGAATTTCAACGTAATCGAGCTTGAGGGCCGGTTTTCGTTTGAGCTTCCGGATGAAAAGTCCGGCGAAACACATACCTTAACCGGCATTATTGACCGGATAGACAAAAATCCCGATACCGGCGAATACGAAATTATTGACTACAAAACCGGCGCAAAAATGCCGCCGCAGGATAAAGTGAACGACCATGCCCAGCTTGGCGCCTACCGCCTCGCGCTTGCGCTTCGCTGGCCGCATCTTGACGAAGGAAAAATAAAAACGAGCCTGTATTTTTTGCGCCATGGCGAAAAACTCACCGCAAAACCGCGAACAGACGCGCTCGCCTTTACAAAAAGCGAATTTCTCAAAACCATCCGCGACATAGAGAAACGCCGCGAAAACGGCGACTTTCCTGCAACGCCGGGACCTTTATGCAACTGGTGCGGATTTCGAAATATATGCCCTATGTGGTCGCATGAATATAAAAAAGCCGAGGAGCAATCGCCGGACGAAGAAACAGTCGCGGCCGCCGTAAGAGATTTCTTTGAAGCGGGCGAAAAAATCAAGGAACTTGAAGCACAAGAGAATAACGCCAAAAAAATCATCAATGCCTACATGGACAAAAACGAGCTCGCTCGTGTATTCGGCTCATACGGCTATATCACGCGGTCAATGCAGGAGCGCGTATCATACGATCTTCCCGCCTTGAAGGATGTCCTTCTCGAAGCGGGCGTCTGGAATGACATTCTGGAGCCGGACAGCAAGAAATTCGCTAAAATTTTCCCAAAACTCCCGCCCGACATACAATCGGCGACAGAAGAAAAGAGAGTCGTCAAAAAATGGAGTATGCTCAAAAAAACGCCAAAATCCCAAAAATAATCTTTGGACATCCGATGTCCGAAGACTTAGCTTTGAACATCTTTGGACATCGGATGTCCGAAGATCGAAAGCATATAAAAATTTTTTGCTCCGCACAAGCGGAGAAAGCAGCCGCGATTTCATAAAAAAAGCGGAGGAATTTGTAAGACAATATAATGAATAATCAATGTACATTTCAAGGCCGGAGCAGTGAACGTGATTGTATTGTTTTGAGCCCAGTCTTGATTTGAAAAATCAAGCGAGGCGAAAAAACAATAAAATCAAGGGTTTATTTTGAGATAGGTTCTAGAGCTTGTGAAAAAACTATTGACGTAGCGAGAATTCATGGTGCGATGCGAAAATGCGGCGAGGAAAGCGAAGAATATTGTTGATATTTTGAGTCTTTCC
>JAKEFN010000167.1 GCA_022616085.1 bacterium | reverse complement strand
TCATTTAAAAGAACGCGCGCATTTTCAATCCGAATATCTCCGACCCCTTCCGCCGCGCCCTCAAAAATGAGAGAAAAAATAAAATTTTTGCCGCCGGAAAATCCCCCGGGCGTAATGCCCGAAAAGCGTATAGCGCCGGACGATACCTCGCCGGGCCTCTCTATCCAAAAATTGATCGCAGAATTCCCATCCCGAATTTCTTTAAGCGCGACTATATCAGTCGGAAAAATAATCGTCCCCTCAATGGCGTTTACGCGTTCGGGCGCGTCCAAAAAGACATCCGTTTTTAATTCATCGCCGACTCGTATCTCTTTCTCATCGGAAACGAAATAAAATTCCGCGGCAAAAAGAACCTGCGGCGCAAAAAAGAAAGCGCACAGAAGGGTAAAAATATATTTCATTCGTAAATCATAAATCATAAGTCGTAAATCTTTTTTTATCCGGTCCAATAAAACGCCATGATGCTGAAGTCAACCAAATCCACTTTGCCGTCGCCGTTTAACTTCAATGCTTCTTTCGCCGGAAAATCGGCGCTTATAGGCCTCTTGTACCAATACGCGGCGATGGAAAAATCAACAAGATTGACGCGGCAGTCATTATTGAGATCGGCTTTCGCCGGGCACACTTCCGGAACCCCAAAAACGCTTTTTGTGCCGACAACAAAACTGACAGATCGGCTGAAGGGACTCGCTTCCCCTTCGGTTGCCGCTTTTGAACGCGTGGAGTGGCTCTCCATCGCAAGCGGGGTCGTATCGAAATTATGGAGATATATCCCGTCCGCATCGGACTTCACGACGCTAAAAAATTCCTCTTCGGAATTAACCGCTATAGTAATGTCGGCATTGGGAGCGCTCTGTCCAAAAATCGCGACCGTCTCTCCCCGCCTCACCTCGCTTTTATCAACAGCGATCGTTGGCGATAAAAATATCCCTCCTATTTCCGTCCGCGCGCCGGCGGAAAGCGTTACCAGAAACGTAAGCGTCGTGGAACGAAGACCTTTTCTGTCTTCGGCGTAGAGGCTAAAATTAAAATTCCCCGCAGAAAGCCCCGAAAGCGACACGCTGAATTTTGCATCAGGACCGGCAAGCGAAATCAAAGCAATCTGGGCGTCTTTAAGAAGTATGACCGACATTCCCGGATATGCTCTGCCCGAAAATACAACCGTTGCGGAAGGCGCGGCAACTATTCCCCCTCCTCCGCCGCCACCCCCTCCGGAGGGCGGGGGCGATGGAGGAGGAGGCGGAGGCGATGGCGCTGTCGGCATTGCGGAAACTTCCGATGATGTTGCAATAGAAACTCCGAATGCGTCTTCCACGCGCACCACAAAATAATACGTGGTGCCGTTCGTGAGCCCTGTTCGCGTGGATGACGTTACATTTCCCAGCGAAGAGGAATACGAATAAGGTCCTCCCGAGACAGTCGCCTGCCCTACATTATATCCGGACGGCACCCAGCCGAGAAAACCATCAGAAGCTGTCCATGAAAGATCAACCTGTCCGCTTCCGGCCGTTGCTGTGACGACCGGCGTCGTAACGAATGGATAATAGAGAAACCCTCCGCTTAAACCGAAAGCTGCCGCAGTGCTGGTTCCGACCGCAACTTGCGAAATAGCCCCCCACAGCTGAAATCCCGAACTTGTTCCGTAGCCGGCGGAAAAAATGACGGGGTCCTGCACGGAAAAATCAGCAGAATTGAAATCAGTGGCAAAAACAAATGGAGCAATAAAAAATATTCCTAATAGCAGAAAAGCTGCCGTGTATGCGAATTTTTTCATACAAAATAACTCAAAGTTCAAATATCAAAACTCAAAACCGCAGTTTAAAACTTAAAACTGTTCAGTTTTAAGTTTTAACATGCAGATTTAAGTTTTGTGTTTTGAGCTTTGAGTTCAAAATCCCTTCAAATTTGTTTAAATATCCTCTTCTTCCATCATTACCTCATCGCTTGGAGCCCCTTCTTCTTCCATAACTTCTGTAGACGGCGCCGATGGCGGAGGCGTAGAAGCCGCGGCCCCTTCCCCTTCTCCCAAAATAATCGGCGCGACTTCAACAATTTTCTTTGTTGTCGGATTGTAGAGAATAGCCTTTCGCGCTCCGGCATAGATCAATATCTTGTCCCCTTTTGACGCATTGGCAAAAAACGGCTGGTCTTTGAGAACTTCAGGATCATCAACGGTTGCGACAGTGGGCGTCTCTCCTTCAGGAAGAACGATGAGCTTCTCCACTTCGACAAGAAGCCTGTCGATTTCCTCCTGTGCCACCTTTTGCGGATCTTTCTTGATAGAATTCAATTCATTATAAAGATATGCGGTTGCCCCGACAGCGACAACTGCGACAATTAAAACCAAGACGAAAAGAGTGTTTTTCATGATAAATTTTTACTGATTTATAAATTTATAATACATACGTTCCCATTTTTTGATGGCGCTATTATTTATTCATTTTACTAAATCAAAAAAAATGCTGCAACCCCCTTATAAACTGTGATACGATCCCCTGCCGCCGTGCTCCTGTCCTCCGTCCAAATAGCCGCGCCGCCGGTCGGCACCGTGTAGAGCCGAAACATCATATGATATGTCCCGTCTACCGTAAGCGTGCCTCCGTCAAAAAGAGAGCTTCCCACAACTTCAAAAATATAACCAACTGATGACGTTGCGTTGTTTCCGATAATGAGGACATCAGTGGTATCAGTTGGATAGATTGCGAGACTATTGGTTGTC
>JAKEFN010000166.1 GCA_022616085.1 bacterium | reverse complement strand
TCCGGCGCGGAATCGGATAATGGCATGAATGAAATTCTCGACGCGGGGAGCGGAAAGTCTGGTGCAAAAAAATATCTCGGCCGGCAGGGTACGCGCATTGACTTGGGCGATGGCGCAGTGCTCGACATTTTATTTCCCGACCGCGACATGATACATGCAGAGACGAATACTTCTTCTATCATCGTAAAGCTCACATACGGCGACACATCGTTTCTTCTCACCGGCGATTCGCCAACAGCAATAGAACAATATCTCGCCGCTACTTACGGCGAGCAACTCGATGTCGATATTTTAAAACTCGGTCATCATGGTTCTCGTACTTCTACATCAGAAATTTTCCTCTCCGCAACGACACCCGAATACGCGATAATCTCATCCGGGAAAAATAATTCGTACGGCCATCCGCACAAGGAGATTACTTCTCTCCTCGCTACCCGCAACATCACAGCGCTCAATACAGCCGATACAGGAACGGTAGTTTTCCAGAGCGATGGCAGGAGTATAATAAAGAGATAACATGCTTACTTTCCACATCATCACGCTTTTCTCTGAAGCATTTTCGCCGTACACAAGCCGCTCCATTCTCGGCCGCGCGGTAAGGGAGGGAAAAATCGCGATCAAGTTCTACAATCCCCGCGATTTCGTAAAACCGGGAGAAACGAACCGGCGCACCATTGACGGCCGGCCGTACGGCGGCGGACCGGGGATGGTGATGCTTGCAAGCCCCGTGCTCAAAGCCGTGATGAAAGCTCAAAAAAACACAACAGGGAGAAAAATTATTTTATTTTCTCCCGGCGGCAAGCAGTTTACAAATATGTATGCCAAGGCGCTTGCCAAAAAATATGCGGACATCGTGCTCATTGCCGGCCGATATGAAGGCATCGATGCGCGGGTGAAAAAAATATTGAGGGCTGAAGAAATTTCCATCGGGCCGTTTATTGTAACCGGCGGCGAGCTCCCCGCAATGGTTCTTATGGATGCCGTTTCGCGGCAAATAGGGGGCGTG
>JAKEFN010000165.1 GCA_022616085.1 bacterium | reverse complement strand
GGGGGTTCAAGGGGGGAATTCCGCGCCGCCCGAGCGGTTAGGTTTCGTCAGGGTTCTGCTCGTAGTGAGTTCGCACTTTTTCCAAAATTGACCACAATTCTGAATTTGAAGAAGAATTGTGGACCGTACCGGACTTGAACCGGTCGCCTCCCGCATGCCATGCGGACGCTCTACCAGATGAGCTAACGGCCCGTAGTATTCGTGTGTATTTGTATCGCCAGTGTAATATAGAAACAACGCGTTTTCAACAGGTCGGCCGGTAGAAAACCGCGATGTGGTAGGTTATACTATATTTATATGGAAACAAGCACAAGAGAGAACGCTTCTCCCCAAACGCAAAAAGAAATTCGCTGGCAGGCGCTGGAATACGCGCATTATGAGAAAACTCCCGATTGGTATTGGGGACTTGGATTTCTTACCTTCGCGCTGGCCGGTTTCGCCATATATTTGGATAATATACTTTTTGCCGTGATGATTTGCATCGGCGCGTTCACGGTCGCCATGTTTGCCTCGCGCAAGCCCGACATGGTGGAATATGCGCTTACCGACAGAGGTATAAAAGTCGGAAACCGGCTGTATCCGTACCAGACGCTCCGGCACTTTTGGGTACACGAAAAAGAGGGGAGCGACGAGCGGAAACTCTTCCTTGAATCCATGAAGCCGCTGACCCCGCTTATTACTATCCCCGTAAATGATGACGTTCGAACGGAGCAAGTACGCGGCTTTCTTCTTCCTTTTATGCAAGAAGACGAGATTGTGCCGCCTTCAAGCCATGCAATAATGGAGCTGTTTAGATTTTAATATATTAAAAATTACAAAATACTAAAATTTTCAAAGTCCTCGGAGTACCCAGACATTTGAAAATTTCAGTATTTCGTAATTTAAAATAAAAAACATGGCCAACGCATTGAAACAAATCATGTCTCTCGCTGTGTTTATCGGCATTCTCTACGGCGGCTTTTGGATTTTTAAAGATTGGCGCAAATCGGGGGGAGAGCTCCCGCCCGGCTTGACGCTCTATAGCGACGGCTCGGCGACGCTTACGGGTGTGGTATCAAAAAACG
>JAKEFN010000002.1 GCA_022616085.1 bacterium | reverse complement strand
GAAAGCGAAGAATATTGTTGATATTTTGAGTCTTTCCGAGCCGTCGTTTGCAGCCCGCAACATGAATTCGCAGTAGTCAAGAGTTTTTGAACATGCTCTAGGCGAAAACCTTCCGCCCATGGATTTTTAGCGTATCTCATAGGTGATAGTCACGTTCGCGACTATCCTGTTCTCTCCAACAGGAATCTCGGGAGCAGGGGCGTCTCCCGCACCCATCGCCATGTCCGCCGCCATCTCCATTTTTCCAAAATCGCGGTAAAAAACAGGACCGCCGCCTTCGATGAAGCTCGTGATGCGGCCAAGGTCGACACCCAAATCTTTCGCAAGAAGCCGCGCTTTTTCTTTTGCTTTGTCAATCGCATCCTTCCGTGCCTCGCGCAAAACCTTATCTTCATCATCAACGGCAAACGTAAGCCCGCTCACATCGGTTGCGCCGAGGCTCCCCGCACCCGAAAGAATATCTCCCGCTTTCTCGGTTTCGCGCACCTTAACCTTGATACCATGGCTTACTTCGTATCCCTTAAGTATGCGCTCCCCCGGCTCGCACGGGTAACGAAAGTCCGGACACGTTTGCTGCCCATACTCGTAGCGCGGGTAGATATTGTAATGCGTTGTCTGGATATCTTTATCCTCTACACCGTTCTCTTTAACTGCGGCGATGATTTCATTCATTTTTTCCGTCACTTTTGCCTGCGCCTCGGCAACGGTCACTGCTTCGTGGGTAAACGACACCGTAAACTCGGCAATATCGGGAATGGCAAACGCCTCGCCTTCGGCGGAGACCGAGATAGTCTCGCGCGATTCAATGTCAGAACCGATGTAGCCGTATGCTTTTATTTCTGAAATAAATTTCATGGCGACAAGAACGGCAAGCACGAGGCAGAGGAGCGCGCCCGCTTGAAAAAGTATTGCTTTTGGATTATTTTTGTTGGTTTCTTCCATAGAAGTAACGCTAATTATAATGCTTCAATTATAGCTGTTTGTTGAAAAAAATGACAATAGCGAAAACCCGCGGTATATCCGCGGGCTATTTTCAGAAAAAGTAAATTGTCGATTTTATTTTTTTTATTTGTTGCCCGGACCCATATTCAAGTATGAGCCAGAGCATAATGAGCTGGACGATCCCCATCCACATGCCCGAAAGAAAAAAACCGTCAAAGATACTCAAAAGACATCCGGCGAAAAAGACTATCCAAATGTCCGCTTTCTCGTCTGATCCATTTCTAATGTCTCTCATAAGAGGCCACGCGGCTACCGTGAGACCGGTGAGCGAACATATAAGGCCCCAAAAAGGATCGAGCTGGTACCATACGATGATAGAAATCGCGACAAAAATTGCGGTCGCGGTATCTGACCATTTCCACGACAGATCAAGTTGTCGGGAAAAAATGAGAACAAGGCAGACAAAAAGCGTGCCGATGGAATATGTAATCATCTGAAGGTTCAACACGCCTCTCGAAAACTCGGCTCCTGCCGCAACAGTATCAAGAACGAGCCACAGTACCCACGCCGATACGGGAGGTGGAGTCTTCCGAGTAGAAAGCCTACTCATATAAACCCAATAGACCGCTATGCTTGTTGCGACTACGCCAACCCCATACCACGAAATTGCAATTTGGAATGAATGGCCAGCAAAGGAAAGCTGACTATCAATCACACTCTGACTTAAAAGACCATGCAGGCCCATCTTGAGCCTCCTTTTGTGTTAAAAATTCAATAATTATTATAATACAAAAATTATAATTTTGTCAAATCGCTTCGCGATCAACGGCCACAATCTCCTTCACCACCTCTGAAAACCACTCTCCGCGGTCAAATTCATGCTTGAATTTCTCAAAGCTCGCGGCGCCAGGCGAAAAAAGGATAATTTTCGGCAAAACGTCGGGGAAAAGATGCGCACGCTCAAATGCTGCGCCCGCCGCATCCTTCAGCTCCTCATATATATTCAATTTTTTCGCATAGCCCATGCTTTCAAGCTCGCGTGCCAGCTTTTTTGTTGCCGATCCGTTCAACAAAAATAGATTGTCGGGTTTTACGGAACGCCCGATTTCTTCCGCAAGTTCACGGTAGTCAAGATTTTTATCCGTGCCGCCGACAATAAGAATAAGCTCCCCTTTTGAAACAAAACGTCTGATGGCGGCGATGGTCGCATCCGGAGAAGTGGCGCATGAATCGTTTACGACCGACAGTCCCCCTCTGTTCAATATGGTTTGTTCGCGGAACCGAACCCCTGGAAGAGACGCGATTGCTTCCTCCGAAAAAACCGTGTCGGGATCAAAAAGCCGCGCGGCAAGAAGCGCAAAAAGGAGGTTTGAAGCATTGTGCTCTCCGCGCGCGGAACCGAACGCTCCAATATGAACAAGCCTTTCTACTTTTCCGTCCTCGCTAAATAAAGCATAACCATCCGATATATATATACCGTTGTCTCCGGCTTGAAAATTCCCGGCGGAAACAAAATATACGCGGGATTTTGGCTTTTTCTCGAGAAAAAAAGGTGTCCATTCGTCATGCGCGGAAAGTATAAGCGCATCGCTTCCGTCCTGCCCCCCAAAAATATTCGCTTTTGCAGAAGCATACGACTCCATATTGTCGTATCGGTTGAGGTGATCGGCGCGCAGATTCGTAATGGCCGCAATTTTTAGCGCCCTGCCTGGCACAGGAAGAAACTCAAGCTGCCATGACGAAAGCTCGCATATCACAGGCGTTTCGGGAGAAACCTCACGCTCTATTTCGGAGAGAAGCGGATTTTCAGGAATGTTCCCTGATGGGCGCACGCCAGGATATTTTTGAGAAAGGAGCGAAGCGATCCACTCTGTGGTCGTTGTTTTTCCGCGCGTGCCCGTAACGGCTATGACCGGCCTCCTATTTTCCATAAAAAAAAGAGAAGCGTCGTTTACGATTGCTTTCTTATATTCCCTCGCGATTGCAAGAAACGGTGATTGGCGCGGGACGCCGGGATTCACCACAACTATATCGGCGCACGCAAAATCATCCTCGCGATGACCGCCGAGCGCAAACTGTATCCCCGACATGCCGGAAAACTCTTGAAGCGAAGGCGCGAGTTCCGACTCGGTCTTGAGGTCGGTCACCGTAACTTCCGCCCCGCGCCTCAAGAGATATCGCACGGTCGCAACTCCCCCGCCATGAAGCCCGAGACCCATGACGAGAGCTTTTTTACCTTTCATTTGCATGCCCTGTTCCATAGTGCGTTTATTATATTTCAATTTTGCCATCTAGAGTAGAACCAAAAACAAAACTCCATTTTACAATTAAAACAATATCTGCTATCATTCAAAAATCAAGCGTTTTGGGGAAAATAACGGCCAAAAATGGGACAATCTGTAATGATAAAACGCCCATGAGAAAAAACGCGCGATTTGAAATATTATTGATTTGCTCGCTTACGAGTGACCTATGCTTTTCTCATATAAAAGAAAAACCTCGCTGCCTGTCCGACGCATTTCGGGATTTTTTGCTGTTTCTCTACTCGAAGCGGGCGTAACAAACGCCTTGGCATAAATGCTTACGCATTTTCTCACTCGATCTCTTGCACGAGAAATATTCTCTTTGTAACAGAAGTGAAAAATTGACCGCGCATACACGCCCGGGCGCATAAGCCTATGAGTTTTACTATACTTATGTTTGTCGCACTCGCGGGGCTCGTGGGGATCGGGGTTGGCTATTATCTCCGTTTTCTCATCACCCTTGGAAAAAAGGGGTCGATCGAGCTCGAAGTGAAAAGAACGCTTCTCGTCGCCAAAGAAGAAGCGGGCCGCATCACCGAAAGCGCAAAAGACGAAGCCGCGAAACTAAAAAAGGAGCTCTCCGAACAGGAGAAAGAAAAAGAGAGGGAATACAAATCAAAAGAATCCCGCCTCGTCAAAAAAGAAGAATTTCTTGATAAGCGCCAGAGCGACATGGACGCGGAATTTGAAGATATCAAGAAAAAAATAGCGGACATAAAACGCATCCAAGAAACGATCGCCGAGGATAAAGAAAAAGCGAGAAAGGAGCTCGAACGCGTTTCAAAACTTTCCGCGGAAGACGCGGAGAAAGAGCTCTTGGAACGAATCGAGAAAGAGTATGAAGAAGATTTTGCCGTCCGGATGCAAAAAATGGAAACGTTCGGAGCGGAGCGGCTTGAGCGAAAAGCGAAAGACATATTGGCCGCATCTATCCAACGGCTTGCTTCATCTACGGCAAGCGATGTTTTGACAACCCAGGTTTCCATACCATCTGACGACCTCAAAGGAAAAATTATCGGGAAAGAGGGCCGGAATATAAGGTCATTTGAGCGCGCGGCGGGCGTCGAGCTTATTGTGGATGACACGCCGGGAACGATTACTATTTCCGGATTTGACCCCGTTCGCCGCCAGATCGCGCGCGTTGCGCTTGAAAATCTCCTTCTTGACGGCCGAATACAGCCCGCGCGCATTGAAGAAATGGTCCAGAAGGCAAAAGATGAAATCAAACGGATCATCAAAGAAAAAGGCGAGCAGGCGGCATATGAGTGCGGCGTCTTCAACCTTGATCCGCGTATTATAGGCATCCTCGGACGCCTCTACTTCAGAACGAGCTATGGTCAAAATGTGCTCCAGCACTCCATTGAGATGGCGCATATCTCCGGCATGCTCGCGGAGGAACTTGGCGCTGATGTCGCTGTCGCCCGCGCGGGTGCGCTTCTCCACGATATCGGCAAAGCGGTTGATCACGAGGTCCAGGGAACGCACGTTGATATCGGGCGGCGAATTCTCCAGAAATTCGGCGCGAACGAAAAAATAATCCAGGCCATGCAGTCGCACCACGAAGAATACCCTTACGAAACGCTCGAATCAATCATTGTCCAGACCGCAGACGCCATCTCCGGCGGACGGCCGGGCGCGCGCCGCGACAGCGTAGAAAATTACCTTAAGCGCTTGCAAGACCTCGAAGCGATCGCAAATAGTTTCAGCGGCATTGAAAAAAGCTTTGCGCTCCAGGCGGGACGAGAAATCCGCATTTTCGTAACACCAGAAGAAACATCGGATGTTGCCGCGCGCGAGCTTGCGCGAAACGTGGCTCTCCGCATCGAACAAGAACTCAAATATCCGGGCGAAATAAAAGTTACCGTCATCCGCGAATCGCGGACGATAGAATACGCGCGATAACTTCCTCAAAAACCGCCCTTGCAAGAGGCGGCTTTTTGATGATACTCTTCTACCAGAAACAAAGCGCGTGGCTTTGATAAAAATAGCGGAGATCTTTGATGAAAAAATATTTGTCTGAAAGATTGTGGTTTATTCTTGTTCTTATCGGACTCTATCTCGCATTTCTAAAAGAGATCGTTCCGGACGCCGTTGTGCCGGCGACTGTCATTTGGCTGGCCGGAATAATCCTGGGGTT
>JAKEFN010000026.1 GCA_022616085.1 bacterium | reverse complement strand
GCGCTGGAACGTGGTATCATACAAGAAATTCCGAAAATAGCAAAAAAATATTATCGTTAATCATTATTAAAAAAATTGCATTTGACCCCAGAATTTACATGTACTGCTTATAAAGAAGTCTATCATATTACTATCATTATGTCAAGTATTTTTGTCATAAAAAATTTGTTAGAATATGAGTACAAAAAGTGCCAAAAAAAGACGAAAAATCAAAGCAAACGGGCTCCTACGGGGCAAAAGACATTCAAGTTCTTGAGGGGCTTGAGGCGGTGCGGAGACGCCCGGGAATGTATATCGGCTCCACAGGACCCGATGGACTCCATCACCTTATCTGGGAGATTTTTGATAATGGCCGTGACGAAGCCATGAACGGACATGCAACGCACGTGGAAGTGGCGCTTCTCCCCAATAACCGCGTGCGCGTTGCGGACAATGGCCGAGGCATTCCTGTTGACATTCACCCGAAGACAAAAGTGTCCGCGCTTGAGACTATCATGACGACACTCCACGCGGGCGGAAAATTCGGCGGCGAGGGATACAAAGTCTCCGGCGGGCTTCATGGCGTGGGCGCATCGGTTGTGAACGCACTCTCTGTGTTTGCGCGCGCGCAGGTGCACCGAGACGGCGGTGTTCATGAACAGGAATATGCGCGCGGGGCGCGAAAGCAAAAAGTCAAAAAAATAGGAAGCACGAAGCTTCACGGCACGATCGTCTATTTTGATCCTGATCCGCAGATTTTTAAGGAAATTCGCTATGACTGGAACCGCATCGTCTCGCATCTCCGCCAGCAGGCATATCTCGTGAAAGGGCTTCGCATATCAGTTATTGACGCGCGGGAGCTCCCTCCCAAAGATATTGAGACGGATTCGTTCTTTCTCTCCGAGAGCGGTCTTACTGCCCCGTCCATGAGCTTTTGTTTTGAAGGCGGGCTTCTTTCGCTCGTGAAGTTTTACAACAAATATCTGAAGCCCGTGCACCGGAAAGTTTTTTATGTTGAAAAAGAGGTTGATAATGTGAGTGTTGAGATTGCGCTCCAGTATGTTGACGACATTTCGGCGCGCGAGCTCGCGTTTGCGAACAACACTTTCAACTCCGAAGGGGGAATGCATGTGACCGGATTTCGCACCGCGCTCACGAGAACGCTGAACGATTACGCGAAGAAGAATAATCTCTCCAAAGAGGCCGAGGGTTTCATCGGAGACGACGTGCGTGAAGGGCTTACCGCCGTCATTTCCGTCAAACTTGCCGAAATCCAATTTGAGGGACAAACCAAAGCGAAACTGGGGAGCGTTGAAGCGCGCGGCGCGGTGGAAAAGGTTTTTGCCGAATCGTTCGGTTTTTTCCTTGAAGAAAACCCTGATGACGCAAAGCAGATTATCGGGAAAATCACTCTTGCGCTCAAGGCGCGCAAAGCCGCAAAAGCCGCAAAAGACTCTGTGTTGCGAAAAGGCGCACTTGAAGGGCTTATGCTTCCGGGGAAGCTCGCGGATTGCCAGAGCAGAGACGCCTCGGAGTCGGAAATATTCATCGTTGAGGGAGATTCCGCCGGCGGGTCAAGCAAGCAGGGAAGGGATCGTCGGACGCAGGCGATACTCCCCCTTCGCGGAAAGATTTTGAATGTAGAGCGCGCGCGGCTCGACAAAATGCTCGCGTCAAAAGAGATCCGCGCGCTTATCGTCGCCATGGGCGCCGCGATCGGCGATGTGTTTGATTTGAGCAAAATACGCTATCACAAAATTATCATCGCAACCGATGCTGATGTAGACGGATCGCATATCCGAACGCTTCTTTTAACGCTTTTTTACCGCCATTTTAGGCCCGTAATTGATGGAGGGTATCTCTATATCGCCCAGCCGCCTCTATACAAAATCAAGAAAGGGAAGGATATCCAATATGCATACACCGAAAGCGAGCGCATCGCTCTTGCGGGCAAGGACGCGCCGGAGATAGAAGAAGAGGCAGTGGCCGCGGATGAAGAAGGCGAGACTGTTTCTGCTTCGCCCGAACGGGATGAAGGCAAAGCGAAACAGCCGAAAGTTTCAATCCAGCGCTACAAAGGACTCGGGGAAATGAATGCGGAGGAGCTTTGGGAAACCACCATGGATCCTTCCGCCCGCGTCTTAAAGAAGGTTGAAATAACGGACGCCGAAGAAGCGGACAAAATTTTTGATATTCTCATGGGCACCGATGTCCCGTCCCGCAAATCTTTCATCCAGTCAAACGCCAAAATGGCGACCTTGGATGTGTAATTCATCGTTTTTACAGTAATGGAAAAATTTACTCCAGACGCGTTTGAAAACCAACAGCCAACCGAAGTATTGACCAATTCGGATAGACCGCCTCGATCCTCGCTTCCCGCACTCGCTTTTGTGGCCGCTTTGCAACTTTCCGGCTGCGCAACTCCGCACTGGGCGGAGAAAATGAATTTGACTCGCGAAGAGCCGGTTAATTCGCATGAACTATCGCTTCTCTTGGAGGGACCGAGAAACGAGGCGTTATATGGAACCCAAGAAAAGCTCTATATCTACGGCATTGGACGCGATGGGAATCCGGTTATTGTTTCAAGTGAGGCATGCGCGACCGGAACAGAGTTCGGGGTGAGCGGCTCCAGTATTCTTGCTTCGGTGTGCACCGAACAGCTTGGCACATTGGAATCGCGGGAAGATGTTCAAAATATCGGACATGCGCATACGCACCCTTCCGCTTCTGCCACTCGTTTGGACGAGGTGACGCTCGCAGACGTAGAAAATTTATCACAAAGAGATTTGGAAGGTATTCGACAGAACGAGAAATGGCACGCATTTCCTCCGAGCTTCCAAGACCTTGCGGGTTTGGGTTTATTAAGCGCGAGCGATGTTGTCGCATTTGAAGGAAAAAAATTGTCAAAGCGCGTTGTGGACGCGTCCGGCGTGTGGACGTATGAAGTGAACCCGGACCACCCTGCGTTTAGGACTATTTTGGATTACATTGACACAATGGCAGATGTCGCGCTTCAGGCTATAGAGGAGTTGAAACTTGAAGAGCGGGAAAAACAAGAGTTTGTAGGCTTGGTTCAGTCGCAATCAATAGAACCGGATAGTTTTATCGGCAGTGACAATGTGCGGGAAGCATATCGATCTGTTCTTGATGCCCGCCAAAAGAAAGAGGAGGAATTCAAAAAAAAATCGCAAGACACGGGCTTGGCAGCTCTCATAGAGGAGTGGGAAACGAGGCAGTTTGATCTGGCTACGCGCCCCGCCGAAAGCCGAGAAGAACTTTTGGGACGCATCAATGAATTCATCGAGTTTGCGGCGGGAAACGGCGTTCGTCTCTCTTATGAGCCATTTGAGAGGTAAAATCCTAAAGGGCTTTTCCCCGATGCTTGCATCGACATGATATACTGCAGAGGATGGTACAGCCGAAGCATATCAGAAAGTCCCACAACGTCACATTC
>JAKEFN010000164.1 GCA_022616085.1 bacterium | reverse complement strand
CTCTCGTTTTTGAAAAATGAAGTTGATGCCGCAATCGTTATTATCGCGGGCGACGGGAAAAAACCGGCGTTTGAAAAACTGATTTCCGAAGAGGGAACGCTCGCCGAAACCCCGGCGCGAATTATGCGGGAGATGAAAAATGTGAAATTATTTACCACTCTTAATGTTCAATAAAAACATGACTACCGCCAAAAAAGCACTCACCCCGACAACCATCGTCATTTTTGGCATTACGGGCGACCTCGCTAAGCGCAAGCTCATACCGGCGCTCTGGCATCTTTTTGCGAAGGGGTATCTGCCGGATGAGTTTTCCATAGTAGGATTTGCTCGGCGAGAATGGACGGACGAGGAGCTTCGGGCGTATGTTGAAGAAATTCTGAAGGAAAAAACGGCGGATGCGGAGCGATTAGAAAATTTTTTGAAACGGATTTCATATGTGAGAGGAGACTTCGGCAATCCGGATTCTTACCGCGCGCTTTTCGGCGCCGTTTCCGCGATAGATGAAAAGCTCGGACTTTGCTCGGCGAAGCTCATGCATCTCGCCGTTCCGCCGGAGCTCTACGAAGGCATCTTTGAACAGCTTCACGCGGCTGGCCTCGCGGATTTGTGCGGCGGCGCGGGCGGGTGGACGCGAGTATTGGTGGAGAAGCCGTTTGGGAACAACTGGTATACCGCTGAAAAGCTCGACCAAAAGATGGGGGGTCTTTTCCGCGAAGAACAGATATTCCGCGTTGATCATTACATGGGGAAAGAAGCGATGCAGAATATTCTTGCTTTCCGGTTTTCCAACGCGCTTTTGGAGCATCTCTGGAATCGGTCGTTTATAGAAAAAATTCATATCCGTCTTTTTGAAGAACTCGGAACGGAAGGGCGAGGCGCGTTTTACGACAATGTCGGCGCGCTCCGCGATGTGGGACAGAATCATGTTTTGCAAATGCTCTCTTTTGTCGCCATGGAAGATCCGGGCGTTTTGGAAGCGGAGGCAATCAGGAAAGCGCGCGCGAAGGTTCTTGAGGCAATTCTTCCGATTTCACGCGAAGATATGGGGCGATATGTGAAGCGCGGGCAGTACCGCGGGTATCTTGGCGAACAAAACATCCGTCCCGATTCAAAAACCGAAACGTACTTCCGCATTGAGGCGCATATTGAAAATGACCGATGGAGCGGCGTTCCGTTCATTCTTGAGAGCGGGAAAAAATTGGGAGAATCAAAAGCGGAGATTGAAATCAT
>JAKEFN010000025.1 GCA_022616085.1 bacterium | reverse complement strand
CAGCCGCATATGCGACGTGATCGTCCGTGCACGCGCACATTCTGTGGCATGTGAGCGCAAGGGTGTCGAAGCCTTTTTTCGCCGCATAATCCACCGCGTCATAGATGGAATAGGGGATGGCATGCCCCGGATCCTCGGCGGTATGAAGATGAAAATTCGCTTTTATTTTCATATCTTTAATATAACCGCGCCGCCGGATAAAAGAAAGCAAAAACCCTCTCATCGATTGAGAGGGGAAAGGTATTTCCATGTAGCGAATGACCAATATGCGGCGCCGATTGCGCTCATAAGCGCGATAATGTTTAAAAGCGCGTATATCGGCACAAAGATAGAGGTCCAGTATATCTGAACAACGATAAGCCATACGGAGAGTACCATTATCATTTGGCGGGTTTTTGCAATCGCATGGATTTTCGCGCGCATGGCGCACGCGCGCCGCAGAAAGTCGAGCGCTATGACATGCGCTTCCATCGCGATCACGGCGATAACAAGCGAAGACCACCCCGCAATGAAGATAATATTTCCGAGGCATGCAAAAAGAAAAAGTTTGTCGCGGAGGGGATCGAGAAACTTGCCGATTCTTGTATGTTCGCCTCGCTTCCGCGCATAATAGCCGTCAAGCATATCGGAACACCCGATGGCAAAAACAAAAAGGGGAATTGCGGACGTGTATATTTCCGTTGTATAGCAATATACATAGACGAAAATAAGCGCAATGCCCGCGAGCGTAATTGCGTTTGGAATCGTTAGAAACTTCTTTCCAACCGAAACAGTATCCGGCTCTATGAAAAAATCGCGGATATTCACAAAAAACCTCCGGAGAATTTTCTCCTCTAGAACCCTCCGGCAATTCTATCAATCAAGAATCATAAAATCAAGGCGTTTCTGTCCCAGGTCCGCGTTCTTTACTTTTACTCTCACGGCGTCTCCAAGCTTATATCGTTTCAAAGGAAGATTTTTTGTCCGTCTGCGAACGGCGCTGTAGGTGCCTTCTTCCCGTTCATAAAATCCATCCATATCCGCAAAGCGCGCAAGCCCTTCGGCAAGCGTGCCTTTTTCCTGGATAAACAATCCGTAGTCCGTAATGCCCGATATGACTCCGTCAAACGCTTCTCCGATGCGCGAGCTCATATATTCGACTTGTTTATACTTGACGCTCTCGCGTTCCGCGGTCATAGCGGCATATTCCATCTGCGAGGCGTATGCGGCAATGGTTCCGTATGCCGCTATTTCTTTTTCAGGAACTCTTTTCTTGTCGAGATACGTCTGGAGTATCCGGTGGACCATAATATCCGGATAGCGCCGAATGGGAGACGTGAAGTGCGTATAATGTTTGAACGCGAGTCCGTAATGGCCGATATTTTTTGTCGTATAGACCGCTTTCGCCATGGAACGGATCGCGGCGGTTTGGACAAGTCCTTGTTCCGCTTTTCCTTCAATGCTGTCGAGAAGCGCATTCAGATCGCGCGAAGAAATGACGCCGTCATTATGAGGCACGGCATAGCCGAGCGATTTGAGATATCCGATGAGTTCAATCATTTTGTCGCGATCCGGCTTGTCGTGGACGCGGTAGACGAAGGCGCCGCCTCTTTTTTTTATCTCCGCCGCGACAAACTGCGCGACTTCGCGGTTCGCAAGGAGCATCAGGTCTTCGATAAGCTTGTGCGTCTCGAGGCGTTCCTTGGTGTAAGCCCTGATAGGTTTTCCGTCCGGGGCGAGCTCGAAGCGCACCTCTCCCTGCTCGAATGCGATCGCTCCGGCGGCAAACTTCTTTTTACGGAGCTCCACGGCTATTTTTTCCGCCGCGGCAAGCTCTTTATGGAGAATGCCCTCTTTTTTATCCAAAACTTCCTGCGCGCTTTCGTATGTGAAGCGTTTCCGCGAATGTATAAGGGTTCTCCCGAACCACCGTTCCCGAACATCTCCCTCGGGGGAGATCTTAAACACCGCCGAAAACGCAAGCCGGTCAACATCCGGATTTAAACTGCAAAGGTCGTTGCTTAAACGTTCGGGAAGCATTGGAATCGTCCGGTCGACAAGATAGATTGATGTTCCCCGCCGCTCCGCCGCGCGGTCAAGCTCGGTGCCCGGGCGCACATAATGCGAAACATCCGCGATATGGACGCCAAGTTCAAAGTAGCCGTCCGGAAGCTCTTTTATGGATATCGCATCGTCAAAATCTTTCGCATCTTCCGGATCAATCGTGAATGTAGGCGTTCCGCGAAAGTCGCGGCGCTTCGCGATTTCATCGGGCGGTATCTCCCCGGGAAGCGCGCGCGCTTCGGAAAGCACCGGCTCCGAAAATGACGGTCGAAAACCCTGCTCGTAAACGATCGCTTTCATCTCTGTGTCATGCACCGCCGCTCTCCCGATTATTTCAATTATCTCTCCGGTCGGATTTTTTTTCTGGTCGCTCCATGAGTCGATGCGCGCAAATACCTTGTCGCCGCTCCGCGCTTCCTTTGCCGCGGTGCGCGGAATAAAAATATCGACGTATAAGCGGGCATCGTC
This sequence comes from bacterium, assembly GCA_022616085.1. Lineage (GTDB taxonomy): Bacteria > Patescibacteriota > Minisyncoccia > Phycocordibacterales > JAKEFN01 > JAKEFN01. Next base: position 1,889 of record JAKEFN010000025.1, on the reverse strand, counting down.
GGGAACGACGAATATGCTCCCGTCTTCGTTCATGTCCGCCACGCCGACAAATTCCATTTTGTTCCGGAGAAGAATCTCTTTTACGACTCCCACCGCCCTTTTTTCCCAAGGTTTTTCGGGAAGAAGCGACAGGACAATCCGATCGCCGTGCATGGCGGTATTGAGATCCGCATGCTCGACAGCGAATGTCCGTCCGTCGTCGGAAGCAACCATGCCAAATCCCTTGGAGGAAATTTTGATCGTTCCTTCAATTGTTTTCATTTCTTTATGAAACTCCTTTCGTTTCTTTGGGTGTGTTTCTTTTCTTTTTATTTTCATAGCGGTTATTGTTCTATCAAAGAACAATATTTCAAGTTCCATTTTGCCATAATAGGCGGGATATATCAACATAACGTATAAACAAAAAAGTTGGTATTTATTCTCTCTTGCACAAACTATTGACTTTATCTACAGAATTTGTTACAATTGTCGCACTATGAAAAAAGGGCATATATTTCTTTTTGCGGCGGTTGTTCTTGTACTTGCTTTCGTTGGAAGCATGTATTATTTAGGCGCTGTCGAAAACGGCGGTATTTCCGCAAACAACCCCGCAATCGCGGAGGATATTTCGGAAAGAACGTCGAACGGAAACAATAGTTCTTCCTCTGTTCCAAGCGAAAATGCCGCGGACGAGAATGAAAATTCTCTTGTATCAAAAATTTCCGGCATTTTTGAAGATATTGTGGCGCCACTCGAGATGAAAAACGATGATGCGCAAAAAAATGCTTCCGCGGGGGCATCAGGTATTTCACCGATCATCTTTGATGATGCTATAGGAGCGGGATGGGAGATGGTTCCTTGGGAATCGACATCGTCTTTTTTTGATTCAACGAAGACTTTTGGCGGATCCGAGAAGAGTATCGCGGTTGAAACTCATGGAGAATGGGGCCGCCTTGTCATACGCGCGACCGGCCTTTTTGACATGTCAGACTATAAGACGCTCTCCTTCTCGCTCTATCAGTCTTCTCCGGACGATGAATTTTATATATCGCTTCAAGACAAGGATTGGAGACCCTTTACCTATGTGCGCGCCGAAAGCTATATGGATGAAAAAAGTGTGGCAGGGAACTGGACGCGCATCTCTATTCCTCTTTCAGATTTCCAGATTCCGGCATCCGAAGCATCGGGGATATACGGATTTGTTCTCGAAAGCGCTCGGCCTGCGGCGGTGAATGTCGACAAAATAGAGTTTTCGACAGCGGAACAATCGACATTCCAGGGAACAGCCTCCAGCGAACCTCTTTCCGAAAGTACGGGCACGCAAACAGAGCAGGCCCCGACAGAACAAAAAGAACCCGAAGTTTCTGTAGTAGCAAAAGGTCCATTTATATATCGTGACGGCCTTGAAGCCGGATGGAAAACCGCTGGTTCCTGGGGCGTCTCTGTCGACCCTGCACACAAAAAGACGGTGAAATACGGTTCGACCGCTATGGCTGTTGATTTTACAGGCACTTGGGGTACGCTTTTTCTCAATACAGGATCCGCTTTCGATATATCGGATTATTCAAGCATTTCATTTTATGCGCACGGAGGGGAAGATAAGCCGAAAGATGTGTATGTGATGTTTTACGACAAAGAAAACATTCTTCTGGATTCCTTCAAGATTGAAGTCCCGTTCGGAAGATTCGGCGCTTTCAGGGTGCCTTTCTATGAAATACAAAATCTCGCCGATCGCGGCGCGGTCGGCGGCATCGGATTCTCCGTTCAGGATCCGGGTGCGCGGATATATTTTGATGATATTTGGTTTACGAATTAGAGCTTGTGAAAAAACTATTGACGTAGCGAGAATTCATGGTGCGAGGCGAAAATGCGGCGAGGAAAGCGAAGAATATTGTTGATATTTTGAGTCT
>JAKEFN010000163.1 GCA_022616085.1 bacterium | reverse complement strand
GTTTAACCTGAACCTTCCCTTGCGGGTTGGTGATCAAGACTCTCTCCTCTAAGAAATTGTCTTTATATTTGAATGTAAGGTGCTTCTGGCCGGTTCCGTATCGTACGCTTATAGTATAGCATACTCTGTATTTCCTGTCAAGTGCTTTTCTGGACTTCAGTATGCTATCTGTCGGTCTCCGCCTAACCTCATCCTATCTGCTACTAGTATAGCATATACCAGTTTATTTGTCAAGCACTTTTAATGGTTTAGCTAAAAATCCCTTATTTTATGGGCATTTTTAGGACCTACCCGCCACCCATTCCTTCCCACACAAAAACAGAGCGAGGGCGGCGCGGGATTCCTCCCCTCCAATCCCTCCTCCCGCGCCGTCCGAGCACCGCATTTCGCCCCGCCACACTGCCCGAATACTTGGAGGACAGAACCCCGAAAGAAAACACCCTTTCCTTTTTGAGAAAAATCCACCCCGCGCAAATAAAATTAGCAACGAGTGTTTTCTTTCGGGGTTGCCGAGCGGAGCGAGCGGTGGCGGGGCGTTCGTCGAGCGTACGATTCAGCTTCGCTTCACCACGCGCTCCGCGCGTGGCACATTACCGATTTTGGAAATAGGTGCGAGCTTGGTAAAATAGAGACACCAGGACTTGAACCTGCGACTGTTCGGATATATCTCGATATAATTACGACGCTCGTGAAAAGCGTAAACCCTTATGCATGCAGCAGGACTCGAACCTGCAACCGTTCGGATATAAGCCGAATGCTCTAACCATTGAGCTATGCATGCAGACTATCCTTTTCTACATCAATGTATGTTATTTGAAATTATCCTGCAAACGTTTGATCCCCATCAAGACCATATTTGTAAAAGGAGCGTTCCCATAAAATATATTGCATGTGCCCTTTCCAAAACGTCCTTTATATGCGATTTCTTCGATCTTTTTCTTTTTAACCTGCGGTTTTCTAAAATTCTTGAGCGGAATATCAAGCTCCTTCGACCAAAAAAGAAGGGTTTCGCGTTCATCCATATCCGCATAGAGCTTGTGAAAAAACTATTGACGTAGCGAGAATTCATGGTGCGAGGCGAAAATGCGGCGAGGAAAGCGAAGAATATTGTTGATATTTTGAGTCTTT
>JAKEFN010000162.1 GCA_022616085.1 bacterium | reverse complement strand
TCTAGAGAAATTGATTGTTTTTTTAATACACGATATTATGCGGAGTATGGAACAACCTACTATTGCTGGCGGATCGTTTGAATTGAATCCTTCGCCGGAAGCGGCTCGCGCTATTGAAGTTCTCGCTACGGCGGATGCCATTGAAGCGGATCTTGAAAAAAGAGCTTTTGAAGAAAGCGCTGCAAAAATTGCATCGGAGAATCCGGGACTTCTCCAAAGATACGGCGAGTCGCGGGCGCAGAAAATTCTCTACGCCGGCATGCTTGCGGCAGGGCTTTTTCCGGGAAATTTAACCCCATCGGAGCGCGGTCCGGAAGAAAGTCCAGAACGCATGGAGGCGCGTGAAATTATCGAAAACCGCCTCGGTCTTGATTTTTGGACGCTTGAGAGAGATTTTGATGTGCGCATGGATGTCCCAGTGGAGAAGGGTTCCCCGTATATCATTCATATTGGTCAGGCGCATATTCATCAGGATTATCTACAGAATGCCGCGGTGAGAAGCGAAACAGTTGCGATACAAAAAAATATGGAATATGTCCTGCTGCATCTCAACGAGCGGGGCGCGCATGGCATTTGGGGGGAAGGATTTTCTGATACTGATTCAGCGGTTAGTCTTAAAGAGCAAGTCGAATTTATTAAAAGGAATATTTTGGCCATACCGCTCACGCCAGATGGTTTCGATAAGTTCGCAGCTGTATACTATGAAGTATTTATCAATAAATCCTATAATATTTTATATGCCGAGTATGTGCAGTATTATCTCAAACAGAAGTTTGCGGAGCTTGAAGCGCATTTTACAAAGAATGCCGATGCCGGCCCCAATCCATTCAATAATCCTGATACGGCCAAACTTATAGGGTTCCTAAAAAAGGTTTTGGATCTTGATTTGAGAGGAAAGGACGCGCCGCACTACACAGGAGCCGTATTGAAACTATATCTTGAAAATAAGATAGACCTGCTTCCCGCTGAAGATGAGGTTGTCGTTTCGGCTGCGGGGGCTGCTAGAAAAAAAGTTCAAGAAAGCGGGACGCCCACCGAGCTGGAAGAAGCGCGCGCCCTTTTTGATAAGTATGCCATTGATATGCGGGAAGATATTGCCATTAAAAAAATCGGGGACGATCCGACCGCCGGGGGCAATGCCGCAATTATTCCGCTTGTATACGGTTCCTTCCATGATTTTTCCGACAATGTGAAGAAGCGCAACAAGTCTCATGGAGAAGGTGAAACCGATTTTGGACTCATCAAGCTCACCCCGCGTTAAAAAATGTCGCCGCGCATTTCGAAAATTGAAAATATGCTATGATTGAAAGAGCATGATGTGGTATCAGTGGAAACTTGAAGATATCCTCGACGATTTGGAATCGAACGCCGAGACCGGCTTGAGCGCCTCTCTTGCGGAAAAAAAACTTCGCGAATTCGGCAGGAACGCGCTTCCCGAGGGCGGGAAAAAAAGCTGGCTTTATTTTTTGTTGTCGCAGTTCAAGAGTCCTCTCGTATACATACTCCTCATAGGTGCGGTTTTGACGTTTGTTCTCCGGGAGTGGATCGATATGGCGATTATTTTGATCGCCGTTTTGGTCAATGTGCTTGTCGGGTTTTGGCAGGAATTCAAATCGAATACCATTCTTTCAAAACTTAAAGAAGTCGTAAGCGAAAAGGCGTATGTTATTCGGGATGGCGCCACACGCGAGATTGATGCGCATGATGTTGTTCCCGGGGATATTATTACGCTTCATGCGGGTATGAAAATTCCGGCGGATGCGCGGCTCATATCGGCGGCGCATCTCCGCATTGATGAGTCTTTGCTCACCGGCGAGTCTGCCGAAGTAAAAAAAGAGGCGAGGGATATTACGGAAGAACGAAGCATCGGGGATCGGTTCAATATGGTGCACATGGGGACGATTGTTGCGGCAGGGGAAGGGAAAGCGATCGTTGTTACGACCGGAGAAGACACCGAACTTGGGAAAATTGCCGCTCTCACCCAAGCGGCGGAAGATGAACCGACGCCGCTTCAGCTTCGCATGGACTCGCTCGGGAGGGTTATCGCGGTTTTTGTCGGCGTTGCCGCAGTTGTGATTTTTGTCGTCGGTCTCTTCGAAGGACACAGCATCAATGAGATGTTTACAACCGCGATTGCGGTTGCGGTCGCCGCGATTCCCGAGGGTATGCCCGCCGCAATTTCCATTGTGCTCGCGGTTTCCGCGCAGAGAATACTTAGAAAAAAGGGTGTGATAAAACAGCTTGTCGCGGGAGAAACCCTGGGATCCGCCTCTGTTATCTGTTGCGACAAAACAGGCACGCTTACCGAGGGGAAGATGAAAGTCAAAAAAATAATCTGCGAAGGCGCCGAAAGCCGCGCGCTTCTCATCATGGGCATTGCGAACGAAGCGATTGCGGAGGAGACGCTAGAAGGCCTCGTCTTTCGGGGGGAAACGACGGACAGGGCAAAGTTGGAAGCGTTTCTCGCCGGGTATGCCGACCGCACTTCGCATGCGCGTTCGGGAATGGAGATACTTCAGGATGCATACCAGCGTTTTCCTAAAGTATCTTTTTATCCTTTTGATTCCGTACAAAAATTTATCGCTTCGCTTCATAAAGACATTGAGAGGGGAGGGTACCGGCTTTTTGTGAGTGGCGCGCCAGAAGTGATTCTTGATCTCTCAAACGGGAAAATCGATGGAGAGGGAAAAAAGACAGCGCTCACCAAAAAAGCGGGAGATGAACTCCGCCGCATATACGAGGACCTCGCGCGGCAAGGATATCGCCTCATCGCTCTTGGGGAAAAAAGTATCGCGCGGCTTCCTTCGGGAACAGACGAGCAAAACACGGATCTTTTTGATGAAGCGACCAGGAAAAATATTGTCAACGGACTCTCTTTTGCGGGGTTTGCCGTGATAAGCGATCCCGTGCGGCATGATGTAAAAGAATCGATCGCGCTCGCGCGCCGCGCGGGCATACGGACTATTATGCTTACCGGCGATCATTTGTTTACCGCGCGGGCAATCGGCATGGAACTCGGTTTCCCGACAGGAACGGACGAGATCATGGAAGGATCACGCATTGAAAACATGGACGACGAGAGCCTCTCGGCTGTTGTCGGACGCGTTTCGATTTTTGCCCGCGTCAGCCCCGAACACAAAATGAGAATCGTTTCGGCGCTTGAGAGGCGGGGCGAAGTGGTCGCCATGACCGGAGACGGCGTTAATGACGCTCCCGCGCTTAAATCCGCCGATATAGGCATCGCGCTCGGAGATGGAACCGACATCGCAAAAGCCGCGTCCGAACTCGTTCTCCTCGATAACAGCTTCACGGTGATTGTCTCCGCGATTCGAGAAGGACGCATCGCGTTTGACAATATACGCAAAGTTGTTGTTTCGCTTCTCGCCGGTTCATTCACCGAGCTTATCCTTATCATGGGGGCCCTTTTTCTCAAGGTGCCGCTTCCCGTGACCGCCGCGCAGATGCTTTGGACGAATCTCGTGGAAGATACGCTCCCCAATATCGCCCTTTCGTTTGAACCCGGAGAGAAGGGAATTATGGATAGAAAGCCTTTCAAAAAAAACGAGCCGGTTCTTGACGGAGAATCGAAGACGATTATTTTTATTATCGGCATTTTTACCGATGTCCTGCTCCTCCTCCTTTTTTTGTTTTTGTATCACAAAACCGAAATGGAAATCGGGCACATACAAACCCTCATTTTTGCCGTTCTGGGGCTCGATACCACCTTTTACGTTTTTTCCATAAAATCCCTGCGCACGCCGATATGGAAGTATAATATATTGGACAATCACCTTCTTTTATATGCCGCGCTCACAAGTGTCGTTGTAATTGTCGCCGCGGTTCATCTGCCTATTCTTAATGCGTTTCTCGGCACGATCCCCCTTTCTCCTCTTGAGTGGCTCCTGGTGG
>JAKEFN010000161.1 GCA_022616085.1 bacterium | reverse complement strand
GTGATTTTTATGAAGAACGGGAGGCGCTTGTGAACCAATATGGCCATGAAGTCGGGCATGCGGTTGAATATCTCACCGGTTACGCCTTGGGCCATGGCGAATCGGTCGCGATCGGCATGCGGGTATCTGCCGAACTCGCGCATCTTCTGAATATATGCGACAAGGATACTCTGACCGCGCAAAAAAATCTCATCGAGAAGTATGGGCTTTCCGCATCCGTCCCGCGCTCGCTTTCTCCAAAAGACATCATTCATACGCTTCGCTACAATAAGAAATACCATGCGGCGGCGCCTCGGTTCGTCCTCGTCCGCGAAATCGGATCCATCTGGCATGATGGCGACTACTACACGGTCGCCGCGCCGGATGACGCGCTTACCGAAGCAATTTCTAAAAGCTATGAATAGCATCGCCTTTGAACTGGAGAAAACATACGGCATGGGGGCAAAAAGCATCAATCCCCTTGCCGGGGGCGTTATCAATACGAATTATCTCGCAGAGACGGCGGCAGGGTTCTATGTTTTCAAAATATATAATCTCCGAACGCCGGAAGAGGCGGCTTTTGAACTTGAAATGCTCGAGCATCTTGCGGCGCATTCTTTTCCCGCCCCGCGCGTCGTGCGGACAACGGATGGCGATATATGCGCACGATATGACGGGAAACCCGCCGCGCTCCTTCGTTACATAGCGGGCGAAACGGGGCGCGAAACGACACCTGCTTTCGCTGAAAGAATCGGAAATCTTCTTGGGATTTTTCATGCCATTCTTGCCGATTATCCGCAGAAGATTTCGCGTCAGACATGGGAGCCGCAGGACATACGGAACCATATACGCGAGCACACCGAACATATCAAAAAAAAGGGTTTTCCAGACGCGGAAGAGTTCACGTCTTTTATCCGCTCTGAATTTGAAGAGCTTGTATTGCCGCGCACACTTCCTCAAGGCATAACACACCAAGACGTGAAGCCTGATAATGTCGTTTTTGATGAAAGCGGCGGACTTCATTTCATTGACTTTGATAATGCATATCGGGGCGCGCTCCTCTATGATATAATGACTCCCGTTATATGGACGTGTTTCAATGGCGGCGATTTTTCGCTTAATCTATTCGAGCGTTTTATATCCGGATATGAGAATAAACGCCATCTTGCCGCTGTAGAGAAGAAATATTTTTTTGATGCGCTCCGCTTCCGCCTTCTCCGCGAAGCGTTTGTATGGCCCATGAGATTTTTGCCCGAGCTCGCTCTCCGAAACGCCCTCCGCTTCCGCGATGAATATCGGAGCGCGAAACGCGAAGAGGATTCAATAATGGAAATTATCAACAATCTATGAAGAACGTAACTGCCATCATTTTGGCCGCCGGTCTCGGCGGAAGACTCGGGAATCTCACCGGAGACACCCCGAAGCCCCTCCTTATGGTCAATAACCGTCCGATTATTTCCTATGCCCTCGCTTTTTTGAAGGAGCTTGGCATGGGGCGTATTGTTGTTGTCGGCGGTTTCCAATTTGAAAAACTCTCCGAGACGGTCCGCCGTCTTATGCCGGAGGCGGTCGTCGTTCGGAATTCCGACTATACGGAAGGGAACCTTTTGAGCTTGAAGGCCGGACTGGATGAGGTATCAAGCGGAGGTTTTCTTCTTTTTCATGCTGATCATATTTTTCACAAGGGGATAGTGCAGAAAGTGAAGGAGGGGTGTCGCGAAGACATTGTCGTTTTTACGGATAACGACAGGAAGCTCACCGATGACGACATGAAAATCGTCACGGACGAAACAGGAGTTTTTTTAAAACATGCTTCAAAGAAGCTTTCGAATAATCATCGCGGATATGTCGGAATGACCTATTGTCCCGACAGATGTCTCTCTTTGTATAAAAAAACGGTGGATGACATACTCGCGCGCGACCGGAGCGCCGTAACCGAGCACGCGATGATAGAAATTGCGGAACATACGGACGAAAATGTGCATATCGGAGACGTGAGCGGATTTCGCTGGCACGAGGTTGATTTTCCGGAAGAACTAGAGAGGGCTGAAAATGTAATTTCCGCGTATAGGAATGACTACATGGTGATATAATTTGATCTATGGAGCATATTCAAAAAGACGGACGCTGTCCACTTTGCAATTCTTCGGATTTTGATGTTGTTTGCCGAAAGGCGGGGCTCAAGAAGGGGCCCGCAAAGGATGTCACCAATGTTATCTGCAACCGTTGCGGGCTTATTTACAACAATCCCATGCCAACTGATGCCGAACTCGCGGCGTATTACAAAGGGGATTTTTCAAAAGACAAATGCGGATCGGACTATGATTCTATTGTTCATAGCATTGAGGGAGACAAGCGCGAACAATCGGAAGGGAACAGCCGCCGCGCGGTCGAGTTTCTCCGTCCGTTTCTCAAAGACGGCATGCGAATTCTCGATATCGGATGCAGTACCGGCGTTCTCCTTTCTGAAATCAAAAAGGAGTTTCCGCAGAGCGCTGTCACGGGAATCGAGCCCGATAGGACGCTTGCGCGCGTCGCACGGGAATATTTCAAGATTGACTGCGTGGAGAATGAGTTTTTTGAAGATTTCGTCCGTCGTGAAAAAGGAAAGTCTTCTTTTGATCTCATCATCATGCGGCACGTGCTTGAGCATATGAAGAACGCCCATGAGGTTATTGCGGATGTGCGATCGCTTCTTTCAGACAAAGGATATTATTTTCTGGTTTTTCCCGATGCGGCGAATTTTCGCATGTCACGCCCGCTCCCGCGATGCCTTGAATACGGGCACCTCTACACGTTTACGCCTGCTACCACCGCAGCGTTTCTTCTCTCGCACGGCATGAAAGTCGTGAAGTGGGGACATGATCACGTGCGCTCACAACAGATCCTCGCGGCCCCGCTCTCAAATTCCGCCAATTCCGCCAATATATATGAACTCGCTCGCGGAGCTTCCGTGCCCGCACTCAAAAGGAAGCTCCGTCTCCAGCCGCTTCGGCATTTTGTATTTCGCATAGCGCGGAAAATAAAGACCCTTGCGCGACTCCGGTGGCGGACGTAAAAGGGCTAACTTTCTGCCGAGGTCTCTTGTTATCATGTCTATATCATATGTTTCAAAAAGGAAATAGTCTGGCAAAGTCTCTTGGCCTGTTTGAGCGCGCATACGGGGCGTATAAAAAGCATATTGCCGCGCTTGTTCTTCTTGGTTTCGTCGCAGGGCTTCTTGAGGCGGTTGGCGTGAACGCAATCATTCCTTTATTCGCATTTTTTTCCGGCGAGGAAAGTTACGGAAGCGATGCGGTGTCGGAGACGATTGTTTCCTTGTTTGATTTTTTCGGAACAGAGCCGTCCGTGGGGCTTATCCTTGTTCTTATCGTCCTGCTTTTCATACTCCGTTCCGCCGCGCTTTTTTGTTTCAGCTATATGGAGCTCTATATACGCACCGGTTACGAAAGGAACGTCCGCGAGAAGATTTTTCGCGAATCGCTCGCAACTGAATGGCGGCATCTTGTCGGCGAACGGATAGGGCATCTGGAGACGCTCATCATGACGGACGCGAACCGCGCGGGAGTGCTTTTGAAGCATCTTGCGGAAATCATAATGCTTGCGACGAGCCTCCTTATGTATGCCATTATTGCCGTCAATATTTCGCCGGTTGTCACCGCGTTTTCAATGCTTGCGGGAATCGTAATATTTTTTGCTTTCAGGCCTCTTATACGGCGGACGCGGATGATCGCGCGAAAAACGTCTGCGCTCTATCGCGCGGTTGCGGAGCATGTGAACGAGAGCGTTGTCGGCATGAAAACCGTCAAGGCGTTCGGGGCGGAACGCCCGGTGCAGAGTATCGGGCAGGGGCAGTTTGAGGGGCTTATGAATAACCAGCGCCGCGCGTTCGTTATCTCCGCGATCGCCACGCAGTTCGTACAGCCGCTTTCAATCATTTTTGTCGCATGCGTATTTTTATACGCGCATCGGACAGAGACGATGAGCTTCGGCGCGCTTGTCGCCGTCATTTACCTTGTCCAGCGCATTTTCAGCTATATTCAGCTCTTGCAAGGACACATCCACACGCTCAATTCACTCGTTCCGTATGTCAAAAATATTATTGAGGCAGAGTCGCTTTCTTCCGCCCACAAAGAATCCCTCGAGGGGCGGGACTCCTTTGCGTTTGAGAAGCATCTTTCGTTTCGAAATGTTTCTTTCGCATATAGCCCGAAGAAAACGATATTGTCCGATATTTCATTCTCCATAGAGCGCGGCAGACTGCTTGGCCTCATCGGAGCTTCCGGCGCGGGCAAGACGACTATTTTTGATCTTATCCTCCGGCTTCTTTCGCCGCTCTACGGCGAGATCGCGCTTGACGGGAAGCCGATACGCGATATTGATATCGGCGAATGGAAGAAAAATGTCGGCTATGTGTCGCAAGACATGTATCTTGTAAACGGAAGCATAAAAGACAATATTCGTTTTTACGGCGATTCAATATCGGATGATGACATCGCGGATGCGGCGCGAAAAGCGCATGCGTATGAATTTATTCGCGAGCTTCCGGACGGTTTTGATACGGTGGTCGGCGGACGTGGCATGAAACTCTCTATGGGCCAGCGCCAGCGCGTCTCTATCGCACGCGTTCTTGCACGGAAGCCGCAGATCCTTCTTCTTGACGAGGCGACGAGCGCGCTTGACAATGAATCGGAAGTCCGCATTCAGGAGACCATTGCCGGACTACGCGGCACAGTGACGACGTTTGTGATCGCACACCGTTTGTCCACGGTTATGGGGTGTGATACGATTCTTGTGCTTGAGGGAAGGCGCATTGTTGAAGAGGGCGCGCCGGAAAAACTCCTTTCTGATAAGAATTCTTATTTTTACAAGGTTTATAATATACGGCAATGAAAGTATTTCTCATCAATTTTTCCACCCCCATATTGTATGACGTGGCGCTCAATCTATGCCGCGAAGGATACAGCATCGCCTATTGGGAGGGATACAAACAGGGATTCCGCGATATCACGCAAAAAGGGGCGAGAGATTTTCCCGAAACGGTATTCCACCGGACCGAGGACGGCGTCCGCCTTATATTTCCCGAGAGCGTAAACGCCGAAGGGTTTCCCCCCATCGGCGCGGATGTTATTGAAAAGCTTTCAAAATACGAATCCCGTTTTTTTTCCGTATTGGAGCGAAGCGTTTATTTCAATCTGCCGTTTCAGGAGAAAAAGCACATATATTATTCATATGTCCGTTTTTGGCTCGGTATGCTTCGGCGGCACAAGCCGGATGCCGTTTTTTGGAGCACCATCCCGCACAGCGGATTCCATTATTCTTTGTACGTTCTTTTGCAGGAAATAGTAAAGGATACCCGATGCGTATTCTTATATCCGATTTTGACCGGAGACCGCATTATGCCTATGGGTAATATTGAAGAAGGGGGAATGGGGCTTTCGGATGCTCTGGAATCATCGGCGGCGCATGATGTTGCCGCAAGCGACTTAAGTCCGGATATACGGGAATATTATCTCCGGATGGTAAATCCGGACGCCGACCTCACTCCGCCCTATGTCAAACAAGGCGTGCGGAGAAAAGCGTTTTTGGGCGTGCCGAGTATGAAGGCGGTTGCGAAACATTTCAGGAACGGCAGTTTCGGAAAAGCTTTTTTAAGCTATACCGGATCGCTTTTCCGCCGCGTTACGCTGATAAGCGTTCACGAAGATGTCCGCGGCATTTATTTCAAACTGCTCTCGTACCGGTGGCGCGGCATGAATGCCGAAATTTTGAGGGAATATAAAGAGCTCCAAACCGAACCGGATTTCACGAAGAAATTCATATACGTTCCGCTTCATTATCAGCCCGAGGCAAGCACATCCCCTTTGGGCGGCGTTTTTGAGGACCAGCTTCTCATGATTGAGACGATCGCGGCGTCCGTGCCGGACGGCTGGTTTATATACGTGAAGGAGCATCCGGCACAGCTTTCTCCCTATGCGGCCGGTCTTCTTCCGCGGTTTCGCTACCGCGGGTATTTCAGGTCAATGGCAGGGTGGAAAAATGTCCGGCTTGTTCCTATAGAGACGCCGAGCTTAAAACTCACGGATAATGCGAGGGCGGTTGCCACGGTAACCGGCACGGCGGGATTGGAATCCATTATGCGCGACAACAAGCCCGCGCTTGTTTTCGGCTATCCGTTTTATATGCACTGCGATGGCGTTCTCCGCGTTTTAAATATTTCCGAATGCAAAAAGGCCATTGCCGAGGTCGAGAACGGCTACAAGCCGGACCGCCGGAAAGTTCTCTCTTTTTTTGCGGCGCTTGATAAGGCGAGTTACCGCGCGAAAGATTTCCGTTCGCGGAACTACAAAGAGGATCCAAAGCTCCCCCGCGCCGAGATTGTCCGGAACATTACGCGGTTGTTTCTTGGGAGAGCCGATTGAATTAATGCGGCGAGACGGTCAATGGGAGATGGTATTACTTCAAAACACGCCGCAGGCGTTCATAAAATCCCTCCCTGGGACCGACAAGCACAATGTCTATTCTTTTTTCTTTTACCGCGATTCGGTAGGCGATACGGTAATGGATGTTGTCCAGTTTGAAATGAAACGAGCGGCATTCGTGGAGAGGTTTCTGCAATTTTTCGGCGTCGTATGGGTTTCGCGCGATAATTTCTCGGGAGAGCTGGACGATCTCCTCGCGGATATTGCGAGGAAGTTTTTTCACCGCCTTCCGAGCGGAGGAAGCGATGTAGACGGAGAAGCTCATAATCAGAGGATGGTTTCCACCGGAAAAACTTTGTTTGCCTTTGATTCGGACAAACTTCGCTCAAGCAGTTTTTTTGTCTCCGGATCCGAAAGGATTTCAAGCGTTTCAAGCTCGCTCTCTGACAAATCTCGAATAATCTTAAAAGCCGGGAGTGCCTCAAGTAAAGAATTTCCGTGTGTGTTATTGTGTAAAGCAAGTGTAGACATGCACTTATTTTATCCTTAAAAGATAAAAAGAGCAAGTTGTTGTATGGCAACAAATAGTCTTTTTCGTTCCCGAAATTACAAAGAGGATCCAAAGCTCCCCCGCGCCGAGATTGTCCGAAACATTACGCGGTTGTTTCTTCTGAGCTCTGTTTGATCTGTGAGCACAACTTTGATCTTGTTATCCACACGCAGTGTTTTGTTATGTCGTTTTTTTTTTGCTATTATGAGTTTATCAAGGTCAAGCAAGTATAGCGGGTTCCGACAATAGTTCGGAATAAGCTTGGGGACTTTTATCAATAATCAATATATATGTCTAAAAATATTGGGCATGCGCGCACGTTCGCGTCGTTTTCTTTTTATAAACAAGGATTTCTCTATTTTCTGTCGGCATTGCCGATTTTATTTTTTATATTTGTTATCCTGCCCTCGGGAGGCGATGTCGCGGCGAGCTCCGGCGCTAGCCTCAAGAGGGGATATAATCATGATACAACATGCGTCGGCAATACTTGTACTGCTGTGATACACGGTAAATGGATCAACTGGCTTGATGCCGATGAAGAATGGAAACCGATCAATACTGATTTTCGGGAAGAGGGAGGAGAGTTCGTAATGGATGCCGCGCCGTTTAAATTTTATGCGCCGTCTACTGCTGCGGGCGTGGCGAGAATGGTTAATGACAATAGGTTTGATGCTGTGAATAAAGAAAATATTACCGAGTCACCGTTTATAATGAAAATTCAGGCACGGGAAGTGAACGACGTACCGGGCCGAATGGTTCGGGGAGATATCGTAACCCCTGCCGGACCACATAGAAATGTGAGCTACATTCTTTATGAGGGTGCGTATCCGGAGGGCGACCTCATTTATTATATAGACTTCGGGATCGCACCGCGGTTGGCGAAACTCGTGCGTATTAATTCGACACCCACAAAGACAATGTACACTTTTTTCGTTTCATATGACGAAGATATCGATGTCGGAAAAGTCACAGGTCGTTCCCGTACGGCATGGAATAGGTCGGCACAAAATATATTTAGAGTTGAACATGGAGACCGTCTGTCTATACATAGAGAAGGAAGCGCCAAACGTGGCATTGGGTTACGTCTTGGCCAAGTGTGGGACAGTAACCTTGCATACCAAACGAATTCAAAAGCAGAGCGTAATATTGAAAAAGTTTCACTCACGCTTGCTTCGGAGAGTGGAAATAGTTATCTCTTGACTAAAGATATTTCTTCATTTCTCGACACAAATCCGGTCTACCCGGTCTATACGGATACTTATGCGTCTTTCAACCCCGATGCGGATTCAGAAACGACCAGTGTTGACGGACGAGTTGCGGATCACGAACAGAATAAATCATGGACAGATACGCACGATTCAGCAACAGGGAATTACGCATTTGATAATGAGGTAGAGATTAATACGTCGTGCTATTATGTCGGTTCATCCTTTGGATATTCTATACAAAGGGGATTTATTTTGTTCGATACCTCATCAATTCCAGACGACTCAACCATCACTCTGGCGACGACGTCTTTGTATTTTAATAGTCGTAGCGATGGAAACAGCGATGGCGATGGTATTGGTATTGTTCAGTCTCGGCCAGCTTCCATAACTTCTTTATCTACTGGGGACTTTGACTCCTTTGATCAGCTTCACGGTGATGCCGTTGCTTCCTCTACCCAGATTCTTGCCATAACAGCAGGACAATATACGCATTTCCAAATGGCGACGACCTCTTTAAACTGGATTTCTTCAACGTCTACGACAAAATTGGGAGTACGTCATACCGGCGACTATACCGAAAATTCCAGCCATACCAATGACGCATGCAACGACGGTGGTTTGCCACAATCCAATACCGCGAATTTCGCGTCAGCTGACGAGACAGGGACATCGAAAGACCCGATATTGGGCGTTGTATATAGTGTTTCAAGCGACGCACCATTGGCGCCGACGGATCTGCTCACGGAAGAAGAAATAAATCCGACTCAAGTTGTTGACACGACACCGGAATTTTCCGCGATATTTCGTGATGGCGAAACCGGCGATGTCGCAACAAGTTATCAAATTCAAGTCGCCACATCAAGTTCTGATTTCACCTCGCCTTTTTGGAATTCCGGGAAAACGACGCTTTCAAGCACGACTCCTGTAGACAATCGCATTCCCGACATTTCATATGACGGTTCGGCTTTGACTGCAAGCACGACTTATTATTGGCGGATTAGGTTTTGGGATAACGATGATTTTGAAGGCGCGTGGAGTACGACTACCGCATCGTTTGTTTTGTTTGACGTCGCCTTGAAAGCAAGGAAAAGTGCGGATCAAAGCAAAACCAACAGTACCCTTGTGGACGATAATCATCTGCAACTCGGTCTGCAACCGTCCGCATCGTACATCATTGACGGCGTAATTATGGCGAGCAGTACAAGCGCTACTCCCGATATCAAGGTAGCTTTCGTGGGTCCAAGCGGAGCAATCACGGATATCGGATATATCGGGGCTTCGGGGACAACGGTTCGCGGCGCCGAACACTTGATTTCGAGCACGACAAGTACGGTGATCAGAGTCGTCGCGAATACGGCGACGGTCGTTCAAATTCATGGCACGGTGCAGACAACGTCTGGCGGCGTTCTCAAATTACAATGGGCGCAAAACACGACAAATGCGAATGAAACACGCGTACTCCGCGGAAGCTATTTAAGAGCGGAGGAGATATAAACGAAGCAGATTGATCATACATCAAGTATTTTTTTCGTATCAGCTAGAGCATGTTCAAAAACTCTTGACTACTGCGAATTCATGTTACGGGCTGCAAACGGCGGCTCGGAAAGACTCAAAATATCAACAATATTCTTCGCTTTC
>JAKEFN010000160.1 GCA_022616085.1 bacterium | reverse complement strand
CACCTTGCGCATGAGGATATCATTGCCGCTCTTCGATATGGCGCGAAGCTCGTGGGGGAAGAGAAAGTTTATCCTCTTGAAAAGATAGAATATGCGTGAAAAGCCGAAATTGCTTTTTGACGAAAATATCGGCATACGCGTTGCGGAACATTTTATCGTGCTTGGCTACGATGCGGGGCGGACAAGGGGATGGTGAGGCTTGTCCGCCGAGGAGGCGGAGTGTTGGAGAGGGCAAGAGGGGTGGAAAGATGACAAGCGAAAAAATTTTTATGCTATACTATATAGATGGATAAGAAAAATACGATCGCCATCGTTGTTTTGGTTATTGTCGCAATTCTCGTGCTTATTTTCGCGTATATTCAAAGCGTTCGCACCGCGCAAGAGAATGCCGAATGGAATGAGTGGATCAACCACCCCGCAGCTCCGGCAAACGAAGAAAATATAAAAATAATCACGGCGAAACATCAATATAAAGACGGCGTGCATACGATTGCGGGCGATGTGGAGCTCCCTACGCCCTGCCACATTCTTGAGACGGAAGCCCGTATATCTCAAGACGCGCCGTCGGAACAAGTTACGATTGTTTTTGCCTCAAAATCGAGCGACCCCGAATGCGATCCCATCATTGTGTCGGAACGTTTCAAAGTTGTTTTTAAGGCGGATGAAGATGCCGAAATCCTTGGAATATTTGACGGCGAGAACATCATCTTGAATCTTATTGAAGCGGGGCCGGACGAGAATCTTGATGAATTCGAGCTTTATATTAAAGGATGAATGGTATGAACCTTACAAAAGACATATCTCGCGAGAGTATGTTCTGGCTGAAAAAATGGAGCATTCAGCTCGCGTTTCTTTTTGCGTTCTCTATTTTTTTGGGATATGCGGCCGCGGAGTCCTCTCTTACCGAAGCGCGGGAGGGATTTGCTTTGATCGCGGAGCAGATTTCTTTTCTGACTGAATTTTCGGCGGTAACCCTCTTTCTGTTCATTCTCTTAAATAACGGCATCAAAGCTCTTCTCGTCATGCTTCTTGGAACATTTTTTGGCATCGTGCCCTTTCTTTTTATCGCGCTCAACGGCTATCTTATCGGTTTTCTTTCGGCGGTCATTGTTTCGGATATGGGAATTCCCGCGCTTATAAAAGGGATACT
>JAKEFN010000159.1 GCA_022616085.1 bacterium | reverse complement strand
TTTTAAATCCAAAAATTAATGCTCGGACTATCGGGAATTATCCAACCTTTCGGCTGGTTATGCCCGACTTCGGGGTGCGTACCTACGCGTTACTACCTCGTCCGCCAAGCCGCATTTCTGCGGCTTTCGACTTGCATGCCTTATCCACGCCGCCAGCGTTCATCCTGAGCTAGGATCAAACTCTACAAAAAAATCTTGAGAATCAAGGCGGATAAACCGCCTCCACCCTGCCACTCGCCGAAGCGAGCGAAGGATGAAATCCTGCCTGCCCGCCGAAGTTCCGCAAAGCGGAACGAAGGAGGGAGCTCGGATCAAACTCTACAAGAAGAATCAATTTCTTGATTCATTAATTCCGAACGGAACAAAAGAAAAAATGGTAATAATTTCTTTTGTTGCCGGTTACTTGCACACTCTGAATTACGAAACTAGACTCGAAACCAAAAATTTTCGTTTCGAGGATAGTTTCGTAATTCAGAGTTTAACAGAACTTTCGCGTTCTCAATCGTGAAAGTCCCGAGTCATTTATTTTTCAAGGTTCGCGCTTGAAACATACCAGGGGACGAAGACCGTCTCCTTTTTGCTCCAAAAATCTATATTATGCCTATTATAAGAATAAAGCAAGGGGTGTCAAGAGGGTTTTATCACCGAGCCCACATCGGGCGAGAGAGCGCCTGCAATATCTTTGATTGATATGATTTTTATAGTAAGGCCGTGCTGTTTGGCGAGCGCAATCGCCGCCGCATCGGCAATTTTAAGATTTCGGTTTAACACTTCGGAACCCGTGATTTCAAGTATTTTCTCCGCATTCGGGTCAACTTTCGGATCGGCGGAATAGATGCCGTCCACTTTATTTTTTACCATAACAAGCATATCGGCCTTTATCTCAAGCGCGCGCTGGACTGTTGTCGTGTCGGTTGTAAAAAAAGGCGCGCCGAGGCCTGCGGCAAAAATAACAACGCGCCCCTTAGCCATATGCCGTTCGGCGCGTTTCGGAATATACCCTTCGCACACTTGCGGCATGGAGATAGCCGAGAGCACCCGTGTTATTATTCCGCGGCTTTCGAAATAATCGCGGAGCACGAGAGCATTTTGCACTGTGGCAAGCATGCCGATATAGTCCGCCGTCGGCCGCTCTATTCCGATATCGCCCGCGAGATCGCCCCCGCGAAACAAATTCCCTCCGCCCACAACAAGAGCGATCTGTGTGCCGTTTTTCAAAAGTTCGCTTATTTGATTTGCGATCGCTTCAAGCGTTTCTTTGGCGTATTTTTCGCCGCCGCCCGAAAGCCCCTCGCCGGAAAGTTTTATAACAATAGAACTCATTTCAATAATAACGGCGTTACGAGACCCGAAAAATCCATTCCGAAGCTCAAACACATGCTTGAGGGCGTATCTGGATACAACGAAAGCCTGTGTGTGGAGCCGCAGGAGGATTTTGCGGGTCGCAGTAGCCGAACGAGTTTATAATGCAGAGAAATTTTCATATTTTTTGCCTTGTGTAACAAGCGCCGCTATGAGCACGATCGCCAAAATAGCAATAACGCCCCATAGTATGATGTTTTTGTTCCCATGAGAAGATTTTTGTATGTCCAAAAAAGTTGTTTAATAAACGAATAACATCGTCCTTTTTACATAGTAGCAAAAAAGACACAATCGCTCCAATTTTTTCATCCACACCCCCCCTCCCGCATCCCTATTGCATAAAATAGGGCTTTTTATATAATAATGTGCAGGATAAAAAAGGGACCGATTCGGGGTCATGCTCCGTCGAATAGCAATTTATTAATCTGGTCGGTTATCATTAATCTTTTGCGCCTCCCCAAAGGGCGCAGAAATAATTGTCACATATGAACAAACAAGCATTGGTTGATATAATTCATGAAAAAATGGGCGGCACGAGAGCCGCGGCGGACGAAGTTATGGAAACCGTAATTTCTTCCATTATAAAAACACTCAAGTCGGGCGATGAAGTCTCTATCGCTGGGCTCGGAACATTCATCGTAAAGAACCGCGCCGCACGCATGGCGCGAAATCCTCGCACCGGCGAGCAAGTACAGGTTGCCGCTTCGCGCGTCCCCAAATTCAAACCCGCAAAGGCATTGAAAGACGCCGTGAAATAACCCTTCCATATTCTCACTTTAGGAAAAACACTCCGCGCTTCGGGGTGTTTTTCTTTTTATATAGACATCGCACTAGTGTGATGTCTATAGGTAAAACTTTTTAATCAACGGGTTGATTCTCGTTACAATCTCATAGTTTACCGTATCGCCCAACGCGGCAATCGTATCAGCAGTTATCTCTTCCCCGGCATCGCGTCCGATAATCGTGGCGACATCTCCCGCCTCCGCTCCCGAAATTCCGCTTACATCGACAATCAGCATGTCCATGGAAACGCGGCCGAGCACCTTGGCTTTTTTCCCGCGGATAAGCGCTTCCCCGATGCCGGAGAGATGGCGCGGATAGCCGTGCCAGTAGCCGATCGGAAGAATGGCAACTCTGCCGTCACGAGGAAGACTTTCGGTAAAATCGTATCCGATTCCTTCTCCCGCCGAAACATCGTTCACTTCGCTCACCACCGTCCTCCAGGACAAAACCGGCCGAAGGCGAATATTTTGTTCGCGCGCGGCCCGCACTTGGGGAGACGGCCAGAGACCGAAGAGCCCAATTCCGACACGAACGAAATCATAGTGCGTCTCCGGAAAAAGAAGCGCCGCAGAAGTCGCCGCCGCATGTTTCTTCGGGCGAAAACCCGCACGCGCAAAAGCGTCTCCCCACGCCTCGAATTCTTCCGCCTGCTTCCTTACAGCCGCCGGAAACGCGGGATTTTTTGCCGCGGCGAAATGAGTAAAAAGCCCCTCGGGGTCAATGCCTCTCTTCTTAAGAAAAGAAATGAGATCGGCTTTTTCATGAAGAGAAAATCCCTGCCGATGCATGCCGGTGTCCGCTTTGATATGGATACGCGCCTTGACGATGTCCCTTATTCTCGCGATACGAGCAAGGTTTCCCATGCTCGAAACCGTAAAGCTCACTTTCTCTTCAATCGCTCGAGGAACAAGATCGGGGAGCGTAAAACCGAGAACAAGGATGGGGGTCTTGACCCCGCGCTCGCGCAAAGAAAACGCCTCGATGGCGGAATCAACAGCAAGCATATCGGCGCCGAGGCGCGCGATCTCCTCGGCGAAGTCATGAAGCCCGTGGCCGTAGGCGTTCGACTTGATTACCGCGATAAGTCCCGTGCTCTTCGGTATGAGCGCCCGAAATGCGCGGTAATTATCGCGCACCGCCTTCCGGTCCACTTCGATCCACGTCCGCAGTCCTTCTTTTTTTTTGGATAACGCCGGCATGTATACTATAATTCACATAATACCCGACATGTTTCATTTTCCCAAAAAAATATATTTTGACGGAAATATCTCCCACGGATTTGTATCGCTCTATACGGGGAAAACCATTGTGGAAATATCATCCGGCCTTCTCGGCATCTTTCTCCCCATATTCCTCTACGAGCTTTTTGACCGAAACGCCGCCGGAGTCGTCGCCTATTTCGGCATTGCGTCCATCCTCTATCTCATCGCGCTTGCGCCGGGAGCCTCTTTTCTCAATATATTCGGATTCCGGCGCGGTCTCCGTGCGAGCGTCTTCCTCGGAGCGCTCTATTTCGCTTTTTTTTATTTCATGGACGAGTCGAACCTTCTCTACCTTATCCCGCTCTCCATCATAACACTCACGCTTTTCCGGATTTTCTATTGGATACCATATCACACCGATTTCGCAAAATTCACGGACAAAAAAAACCGCGCGCGAGAAGTGTCCGCAGTCTATGCCATGCACCTCGGCATGGGTGTTTTTATACCCGCTCTCTCCGGTTTTCTCATTACGCAATACGACTTCGATGTCGTCTTTATCATCGCCATCATCCTCTACCTCGCTTCCGGCATTCCCTATCTGACCATTCCGCATACCGAAGAAAAATACGAGCTCTCGTATCGCGCCTATATCCGCGAGCTTCTGAGCGAGAAGCGGCGGCGCGTGCTCCTCGCGCATACCGCCGCCGGAGCGGAGAGTTTTGTCGGACTCTACATCTGGCCCCTTTTTATTTTCGAACTTCTTAAAGGAAACTACCTCCACGTGGGAGCGATCTCGACGCTCATCATCGGCGCCACGGTTATTCTCCAGCTCTCGGTCGGAAAGATTATGGACGAACAGATTGCAAAGAAAAAAATTCTCGAATTCGGCTCTTTTTTCTACGCCCTGGGGTGGGTCGTAAAGATTTTCATCGCAACCGCATCCGAAATTTTTATCACCGGCGTCTACCACAATATCGCAAAAATCTTCACCAGCACGCCTTTTGAAACGATCACCTACGAAATTGCGGCGGACGAAGGGCGCTATGTCGACGAATTCACGGTCCTGAAAGAAACGGCGGTGCATGCCGGACGGATTATTATGGCCGCGCTTATATTCGCTTTTGCCTCATTTCTTGCCATACAGTGGACCTTCGCCCTCGCGGCGATTGCCGCGATCGCTATGAATCTCATCTGGTCAGGACGCGCGGAACAAAAAACCGTGTCCGTATAGAAGCTGGCGGTCGAAACCATTGCTCAACAAATATTTTCACCAGTCAATCTTCCCCGCCCGTATCCGCCATGCTAGAGTGGCGTGTATCATGAAAAAAGTTCCCCTCGCGCTTTTCTTTCTCTTCTTTTTTCTCCTCCTCCC
>JAKEFN010000024.1 GCA_022616085.1 bacterium | reverse complement strand
GGAAAGCGAAGAATATTGTTGATATTTTGAATCTTTCCGAGCCGCCGTTTGCAGCCCGCAACATGAATTCGCAGTAGTCAAGAGTTTTTGAACATGCTCTAGAACAGTCGGGAAAACCAAAGTTATTAAAAGGATATCAAACAATTATGACGATAGTCATTATTCTGGCATTCGTTATAGGTTACATATTTATCACCCTCGAGCACCGCTACCATCTTCACAAAGCGATTACGGCCGCGGCGCTTGGCGCGTTTCTCTGGATTGTCATTGCGCTCGGCGGCGGCGAGGTGGAACATGCGACTGAAATCATCGGCGCAGAGATTTTCGGCCTCATCATCTTCCTTCTCGCGGCGATGACCTTGGTTGAAATACTTATCCACTACCGATTTTTTGATTTCATTCGGTCAAAAATTCTCAAGCTCGGGCTCAATGATTACCGTCAGCTTTGGGTTATCGGTATAATCAGCTTCTTCCTTTCCGCGGTGATTGACAACCTCACCGCGACGCTCGTCATGCTTGCCGTAGCGACGCGATTCTTCAAGGGGCAAAATCTTCTCATCGCGGCCGCCGGCATTGTCATCGCGGCAAATGCGGGAGGCGCGTGGTCTCCTATCGGCGACGTAACGACTATCATGCTCTGGATTGCGGAAAAATTTACCGCGGGAGAAATCATCGCGTGGGGGTTCTTCCCGTCCGCTGCAATTTTTGCGGTGAGCATGTTTTTTCTCGGACGAGGAATAAAGAGGGACACGCGTGATGCGATAGAAGAAAAAATCACCCTTTCGCGGTCCGAATGGATTATTATTTCACTCGCGCTCCTTTCGTTTCCCCTTCCGGTTATGGTGCACAGTATCGGGCTTCAGCCGTATTTCGGGCTTGTGTTCGGGCTTGGGATCGTCGGCATAGCGATTGCGATCACGCGCGGGCTTTTGCAGAAAAAAATGCAATCTCTCCATCATGATGAAGCGGCAACGCTTGTGGCATCCGCTTCGCCCGAAACGCATCTGACCGCGGACATAGAAAAAAATCTCGCCCGTACCGATATTGCGGCGCTCCTCTTTTTTGCGGGCATTCTACTTGCCGTGGGCGCGCTCGGTCATATCGGGGTGCTTGATAGTATTTCTCATGCGCTCCTTGGCGCCGATCCGGGACTATCCCGACTTTTCGTCGGGAATGCGGTTCTCGGTATCTTCTCGGCAATCGTTGATAATATCCCGCTCACCGCCGCGGCGATGGAAATCATCAAAGTAACCGACCCTGCGATCTGGGTTCTTCTCGCGCTCGCAGTCGGTACCGGCGGCTCGCTCCTTGTTATCGGTTCCGCCGCAGGCGTCGTCGCCATGGGAAAAGTAAAAGATCTCACATTCTTCAAATATGTCTCAATTGCGACGCTTCCGGCTTTATTTGGTTATGCGGCGGGGCTCGGCGTTTGGCTCGTCCAATATATCATCTTCAGATAACGTATAAGGAAAAACCCCGCTTAGTGCGGGGATTTTTTATGCAAACCGCGCCGAGCTTCGCGGACGAAAGACGGCGTTTATTATTTTGAGGGGTTCAATAAGGAGATCCGTAATATTGGCATGCTTCCATGAAGCCACAACGGTAAATCGCTCCGACGGCATACGGCGCCATGCGAGCCAGATGATGCGCGGGATGTGATACCATGTGGAAACGAAAATAATCTTTGGTTCCGAGGGGATAAGCGAGAGAAACACATCCATCTCGCCCGCGGTGTTAGATCCGCACGGTTCCACGATCACGTCAACACTGTCAACCCCGCATTCTTCCAGATGATAAAACATTCGTGTTGCCATTTTGAGACCGGCTTTCATCGGAGAAGCGGTGACGTATATCTTCCGAACTCTTCGCGCCTTGTAAAGTAGCGCGGCTTTTTCGCATCGCCCTTCCGTCTGCTCGTCAATCAATCCGTTTTCTTTTTGTCCGTATCCGAACACCAGCGCGTATGTTTCGTGCACGAAGCACCTCCTTTGAGTTTCCTGCGCAAACTGCCTGCGGCAATGCTACACGATTATTGTCTTCTAGACAATATACGCTATAAGTAATAGGCTTCACGATAAAAAACATGACGGCGGCGCTTCCCGTTTTTTTACAAAAAAGTCGTCGAACGTTGTCGACGACGGGATTAAACTCGCTATTTTGCAAAAAAAGCAATGAACGCAAGGACGGAAAAAAGTGGAGCAGCAACTGAAAAAATACTGAACGCAAAGTAGTGGAAAAAAAATTCAACCAAGGATCTCATGGGGTCGCCATTAGCTCCGTCATTTGCATCAAAGCCCTGTTTTTCCTTCTTTTTTGCCCACCAATACATACTTGCAAGGTATGACCACGAGACCCCCGCCAAAACGAGCCAGACATAGAAACCTTCTGTAACAAATGTCATTTCGCCCTCCATGTAAATAGGCAACTTTTAATATAACAAGATTACAAAAAAGTCAATATCACGTGGTAATTGTTCAATAGCTTGGGAACGCGTGCAAAAATCTTCGATTCGATTCCCCGTGGGGTCATATCGCGCAAAAGAGGACATTGATTTGTCCTCTTTTGCAAAGCATGGTCATTATACCAAAAAGTTCGAACTTACTTCCAGCAGAATCCCGAATGATGTGGCACGCGCGGAGCACGTGGTAGCTCTGACCTAAATCGTACGCTCGGGATTCCGCCGCACGCCGTCTCGAT
>JAKEFN010000158.1 GCA_022616085.1 bacterium | reverse complement strand
TCGAAGTGATAAACCCCTCTCTCGTGGCCGGAGTTCTCTGCAAGAGTTTGAAGCCGGTAACCATAACTTCCGTTGGATTTCCTGATGCGCCGCCGGGGACGCCTTCAACACCGCCACAGGGAGGGGGTCTTCAATGCGGCGAGCCGGTTATGGGAAGTAGCCACGTTTCAAACAAGAATTTTCTTGCGGGCTTTAATATAACGACAAATAGAGAATGCGGCGATCCGTGCGTTCCCACCTGCACTTCTTTGGAAGGAATGGAGCAAGGAACGTTAAACGCGCTTGCAAATCTTCGGAATAACTGCCCGGAGTGTGAAATTATAGTAACGGGCGGCACCGAGACGGGCCACGCAAAAGGGGCATGCTCCCACGAATCAGGAAACAAAGTCGATATTCGGCCGACGGCATCCGTTGTCCAATTTATTGAGACACCCGGCTATTGCACGCGGAACGGCAATCGAACCGGCGACCACGGAGGGCCGCGTTGGATGTGTAGCGGCGTTGAATATGTGCGGGAGAGTGATCCCGATCACTATGACATTACCGTCGGTTGCTAAAAAACAGACCTTATGCGCTGAATTTGATCACTACACGCCGGTCTTTTCCTGTGCCGACCGATTCTGTTTTGATGTCCGAGCTCTCCGAAAGGATAGAGTGCACAATCATCCGCTCGTATGAACTCATGGGGTCCATCTCGATATTTCGTTGGAAGGAACGCGCGCGCTCGGCAAGGATTTGCGCCCTCCCTTTGATTTCTTCTATGCGCCGTTCCTGATAATCGTTTACGTCGACAATGAAGGAAAGAGGGTCTTTTTCGAGCATTTCCGTTCTTTTGTCGGCTATTTTTTTGATAATATGGCTCAAGGCAAGAAGAGTCGCTCCTTGATTGCCGATAAGGAGGTTCCATTCGGGGGTTTGAATGGAAAAACGATTGGACCCCGTATTCGGGTCGATCTGAAGATCCACGCCGGCGGAGGCAACACCGAGTTTTTCGAGGCAGGTTGTTATAAGGTTTTTGATTTCATCGGTGTCCATAAAATTAAAAATGAAAAAGTAAAAACGGCAAGGAAAAGTTAAAATTTTTCATTTTGCATTGTCGTCTTTACTTTTTAATTCAGCCGCGCATAATTCTTCTGTTTTTCTTCTGACATACAGCTCGTGTCCTATACTGAAGAGATTACTCACAAACCAATATAATGCAATAGCCGCGGATATGGTATATGCGATTATGGCAACGAAAACCGGCAGGCCGTATTTCATCTGCACCCGCATGCTTTTGGCGAATTCTTCTTGAAAATTAAGGGATTTTGAAGAAGATGCCGCGCCCTTCTCGCCTGTATCCGGCATGGAAAGCCTCACCTGAAAGTATTGCGAAATGCCGGCAAAGAGCGCAAGAAGCAAACTTTTTTTCTCCATGTCAATAAGGCCGAGGAAGAGCGTATTATGCGTTTCCGGCGCGGCGACAAAAGAATACAAGATATCTTCTTGAATCTCAAATCCCTTCAAAAAAACCCAGTATAGAGCGAGAATGATGGGGATTTGAATGATGATAAGGAGGCACCCCCCAAACGGATTGACGCCGTGTTTTTTGTAGAGCTCCATGGTGCATTCCGCCTGCTTTTTTTTGTCGCTCGCGTATTTTTCTCTGATTTTTTTGAGCTCGGGTTCGAGGTTTCGCATAACCGCTTGCGTGCGCACGGACTTGTGGGAAAGCGGCATGAGGATGATTTTGACAACAAGCGTGAGTATGATGATCGCGATGCCGATATCCCCCCACGGGACAATATCTATAAGAAATATAAGCGCATTATAAAGGGGATTAAAAAAAATCGCGTCGAAAAACGAAGTCATTTTGATATTTTAGCGCATGGCGCGGGCATTCGCAACGGTTCGTTAAGGCGCAAAAAAACCCACCGAAGAGGTGGGTGTGAATTTTACTTACTCCATATAAATATCATGCGGGCTTGATTCAATTTTTCCCGCATGAGTTATGCGATCAAATCTTCTCCATTTTTGGAGGTCAGAAATGGTGGGGGACCCGGTATATCCCATACCGGCACGGAGCCCGCCGGTGAGTTGAAACAGGATATTTTCGAGCGGCCCTTCGGAAAGCACCTTGCCTGGGACGCCTTCAGGCACCATTTTTTCTGCGGGTTCGTTATTCTGCAAATAGCGGGCTGCGGCTTCGCGACTTGCTTTCATCGCTTCTTTTGACCCCATGCCGCGATATTTTTTGTATTGTCGTCCGTCACTGCTTGGAACAGATTCACCCGGGGCTTCGTTTGCTCTCGCAAGAAGATTCCCAAGCATGACAGATGAGGCGCCCGCGCCGATTGCTTTTGTGATATCTCCGGGATATCGTATGCCGCCGTCTGCTATGATCGGCACGTCTTCTTTGAGCGAGATCGTCGAACATTCTAACAGAGCGGTAATCTGCGCGCGCCCAACCCCAGTTACGACTCGTGTCGTGCATATCGATCCCGGTCCCATACCGACACGCAGGCCGTCAGCGCCCCGGTGTATAAGATCTCGCGCCGCATCACTCGTAGATATGTTTCCCACGACAATGTCGGCAAGGAAGGTCTTTTTAAGTTTCAGGAGAGTATCGAACACCGGCTTTGAGTGTCCGTGCGCGGTATCAATAACAAGCACGTCCACACCCGCGTTCACAAGCGTTTTCGCGCGCTCGAGCGCTTCTTCACCTGTTCCGATCGCGCCGCCGACCTGATAGCGGCCTTTGGCGTCAAGATAGCTTTGGTTCGTGATTCTTTCCGCAAGGGCCTCATTTAAGTCCTTTGAGGCGTATATTCCGACGACCTGGTCGTTCTGATTTACGACAGGAACGACTTTTTTGTCGATCCTTTTTAGAATCGCGTAAGCTTCACGAGGAGACGTTCCTTCGTTTACAACCGTAAGCTCTTGCCTTGGTTTCATGATTTCGCCGAGTGTTTGTTTATTGTTACTATTGGCAAAATTACTGCTCGTGACTATGCCGAGTAGCTTATTATTATCGTCCGTGATGGGGAACGAGCTGTAGCTCAATTCGTGGTCCGTTCTGAATTTAAAAACTTCGCCTACGGTGACATCCGGGCGAAAACAGGTTGGTTTTTCACGCATATAGCGAACGGATGCGCGTCTCTTCACTCGGCTTATATGTTCTGCTTGTTTTTCGGCAGTCATTGCCCTATGAATGATTCCTATACCGCCGAGCTCTGCCATACGAACCGCCATCTCCCATTCAGTGACGGTGTCCATCGGGGAGCTTACAATTGGTATTTTCAATTCTATTTTTTTTGAAAATCGAGACCTTATTTCCACTTGGTTCGGCATGACCGAAGAGAATCCGGGTATAAGGAGCACGTCATCGAATGTGAGACCTTCGGTTTCGACAATGGTTCCCATGTTGACCTCCTATATTGAAAAGGTTCTATGTATTAACAAATCATGATACACTAAAAGTTTCAATATGTCAAAAAAAATTGTAATTCTTCATAATATCCGAAGCGCGCACAATGTCGGCTCGATTTTTCGGACTGCCGATGCCGCGGGAACGGTAAAAATATATCTTACCGGATATACGCCTGCGCCGGTCGATCGGTTCGGACGCGAAGAAAAGAAAATAGCAAAAACCGCGCTTGGCGCGGAAAAGGTTGTTCCATGGGAGAAGCGCGCGTATCTTCCGCCGCTTATCAAAAAACTGAAAAAAGGCGGCATATCGGTCGTTGGCGTGGAACAGTGGAGCCGCGGGGTTTCTTATACGTCTTTGAAACTTCAAGGCGATGCGGCGTTTATTTTTGGAAGCGAGGTCGGCGGACTTTCCGAGCATGTGCTCGAAGAGTGCGACACGGTTATAGAAATCCCTATGCGCGGCGCGAAAGAATCTCTTAACGTTGCGGTTGCGGCGGGAATTATTCTCTTTTCGCATTGATCGCGGCTAGAGCTTCTTCAACGATTTTTTTATCGCTCCAGGGCGTTTTTCCCCCATGCGCGCCCATAATATAAGGGTCGGTTCCTTTGCCCGTTACGAGGACAACATATCCCGAAGAGGCGGCATTGATTCCTTCGCGGATTGCCGTGCGCCGATCCATGATGACGGCAGGGGTTTTCTTGGTGATGCCTGTTTGTATGTCCGCCAGGATTTTTTGCGGGTCTTCATCATAAGGGTCTTCGTTTGTGAGGATTATTTTTTCGCAATATTCGTCGGCGATTTGCCCCATCACTTTTCGTTTCCATGAATCGCGACCCCCGCCCGCCGCGCCGAGTATGCATATTTTCTTTTTGTTTTTGAACGCCTCGTATACTTTTCGCAGGGAGTCCGCCGTATGGGCGTAGTCGACAATGACGTCAAAATTCCGCACATGAATTCTCTCCATCCGTCCGGGGACGACCTGGACGTTTTCGATGCCGCGCTTGATCGTCTTATCGTCGATTCCGCGGCTTCGCGCAAAAGCGGCGGCGGCCAGAATATTATAGATGTTGAAGATGCCCGGAAGGGGCGAATGCACGGAAAATTCTCCGAGCGTGAGCGTCCCGCCCATATCATCGGAATTATACGGCACGATGTCGCGGAGAGAATATTGTATTTTATTTTTTACGCGCAGATTGAGAAAATGCGGCGCTTCGCGATCCTCGGCGTTTACGATTATGAAGGTTTCTTTTTTCTTTGATTTTTCGAGCGCTCGCCCGATGGAGAGCTTCGCGTCTCGGTATTTTTCGTATGATCCATGGGATTCGATATGCTCGGGGGAGAGATTTGTGAATACCAGAGCGTCAAGTTCCACATATTTATGCCGAAATTGCGCCGCCGCTTCGGATGTGATTTCCACAATGGCATACTCCGCGCCGGCGTCTGCCGCCCGCGCGAGAAATTTCTGCATGTATGTCCGCCCCGGAAGAGTCATTTTGTAGAGATTCGGTTCCGAGGATTTTCCCACTTTTATGCGGATGGTTGAAGAAAGCGCGGTCTCAAACCCCGCTTCTTCGAGGATTGCGTTTATGAGCTCGCAGACCGTTGATTTTCCTTTGGTGCCGGTTACCGCGACTACGAAAAGCTCCCGTGATGGAAAACCGTAATAGAGCGCGGCGATGAGCGCAAGCGCGCTATGATAGGCGGGACGGAGCAATTCAAAAAGCGGTTTCGGGATGATCCGTTTGAGAGCCGAGAGGGTTTTTTCAAATGTTGGAGAGGGGTTCATCGCAGAAATGTAAAATGAAAATCGAAAAAGGAAAAATTTAAATTTTACAATGTAATTTTTACTTTTTCATTTTTTAATTTTATGATCCAAGCGTTTTGAGCGCCGCCTTTACGCGATCGGACACGGTTTTGTGTTCCGGCGGAACCTGTTTGAGCGCGTCTCGGGCTTCCTGCGCGCTATAGCCGAGCGACTGAAGCGCCGCGAGCGCGTCTGTTTCTTCTTTGAGCATCCCGCCACCTCCTGTTGCAAGGTTGGATCCGCCGAGCTTGTCTTTGAGTTCCAGCACTATTTTTTCGGCCGTCTTTCTTCCTATTCCCGAGACTTTTGTGAGGTATGTCGTATCGCCTGCCGCGATTGCCCGCCGAAGCGTGTCGGGAGCCGCTTGGTTCATGACTCCGAGAGCCGATTTCGGCCCGATGCCGGAAACGCCGATGAGCATTTCAAAAAGCGCAAGCTCGTTTCGCGTCGGAAATCCATACAGTTCAAGGGCGTTTTCTCTGACTGCAAGATGCGTAAAAAGGGCGCTCCGGCCCTCCGTTTTCGGAAGCATTCTAAGCGTATCGGACGATACGTAGACGATATATCCCACGCCCGTGACGTCAAGAATGATATATCTCTCTCCCCTGAACACAATCACCCCTTCGAGCCGTCCGATCATGGTATATATCATAGCAGAAAGATTTTATTTGCACGATTGGCCTATCTGTGCTACATTGATTCCACTATGCCAATTACGAAATCAGCAAAAAAAGCGCATCGCAGTTCGCTCCGGAAGAAGTCCTACAACGACAGGCGGCGGCGCGATATGCGCGGCGCGATCAAAGAGTTTAAAAAATTTGTCGCCGAGAAGAAGAAAGAAGACGCAATCGGGCTTCTCCCGAAGGTATATAAAGCGGTGGATAAGGCGGAAAAGAGGGGAGTCATAAAGAAAAACAACGCGGCGCGGAAGAAGTCCCGCCTTACGAATTTGGTGAATAAGATGTAATCGTTTTCGCTCAAATTAATAAGCCCCGATTGACATATTGAGCATCGTGCTCTGTCAATCGAGGCTTTGTGGGCCGCATGTCATAAAAAGGCAAACAATGACATGCAGACCACTACAAAAATAAAATATCCTCCAAAACGGAGGAGAGACATCATGTCTCTCGCCGCGGCCTCGCGGGTTTTCCGCGAGATGCGGTGGATTTTCCCTTTTTCCTCCGCGACCCGAAATATTTTTTCCGGGTCTTTTTTTATTTTTTTATAAACGACCCAGAACAGCGGCAGAGCCGCAATTGCCAAAAAAATTGTAATGTCCATTGACACCTCCTCTCCTGCCTTTCGGCAATTTTTGAGAATTAGGGACTTTCATTATTAAATATAGCAAATTTTTATACATTTGTCAAACGATTTTGTCAAGGGGAAATGCGTT
>JAKEFN010000157.1 GCA_022616085.1 bacterium | reverse complement strand
TCGAAGTGATAAACCCCTCTCTCGTGGCCGGAGTTCTCTGCAAGAGTTTGAAGCCGGTAACCATAACTTCCGTTGGATTTCCTGATGCGCCGCCGGGGACGGGAGGGGCCGCCGGCGCGCCAAGCGGAGGGAATTGCCCCACGCCGAACGGCGGACCGTGTGCCATTCACAATGTGGGACCGAAGTGCTCATGGAACGCGGATGATGCCGCGCAGGTATGCTGGGCGGAGAGCGGCGGCGTGGCGACAAAAGAAAGCGATTCAGATAGAATGGCTGATGACAGGCCTTTTTCGATCGGACTTTTCCAGATAAATCTTACGGTTCATGAGATTGGGGGGCTTGATTGCCCGAGCGCATTTAACGGGAAGAATTACGATGCCGTTGTCATCAACGAGAGCCTTTATCTACAGTGTGTTACCGCGGCAAAAAATGCCACAACAAATATTAATAAGGCATGCGAATTGTACGGGCAGTCTGGATGGCAGCCATGGAGCGGCGCGCGCGTTTGCGGCATTATTTAGGAGATATTTATAGTGTGAAGTGTATAGCCCTGCTATAATTGAGACATAACATATATGAATAAGAAAAATATTATTTTTATCATTGTCGCCATTCTTTTTGTCCTCGGTTTGGTCGCGGCTCTTTTTTTCTTTTTGAGCGGGGAAGAACCCGATGAAGCGCCAGGAATCCGTCCGGGTACGGATGGCGGCACACCTTCGGCATTTCCTCCTTCGGGAACGCCGCCCCCGCCGCCTTATTCTTCAGACCAAGAGGAAGATACCCTTCTTATACCCGCGCGGGAGGGGGATGTTGAAGTAAGAAATGTTTTGAAATTCTCGAGCGAGCAATACGACTGGGGAGTCGTTGTCGCCCGTTCGGATGCCTACACGATCGTGTATTATCCCGAAGACTTTGTTTTTTCAATCGTTATCGAAGATCCTGATATTCAAAAAAGCCGAGAGGAGGCGGAAGCGCGGCTTCTTCTTGAGCTTAATATTGAAAAACTGGAGGCGTGCAAACTGACTGTCGATGTCGCCGTTCCTGTCGGCTTGAGTCCGGAACACGCCGGTGTCAATTATGGATTGAGCTTCTGTCCGCGTCCGTAGAGCATGTTCAAAAACTCTTGACTACTGCGAATTCATGTTGCGGGCTGCAAACGGCGGCTCGGAAAGACTCAAAATATCAACAATATTCTTCGCTTT
>JAKEFN010000156.1 GCA_022616085.1 bacterium | reverse complement strand
TCTTCTCGTGCTTATTTCGGTCCCGCTTGCGATGCTCTTTGTCTTTTTGACCGGCATGGCGGGCTTCATCTCTCCACTACTCTCTATTCCGTTTGGTTTTGCCGCATACGGCCTTCTCGCATACGAGCTTGGCGTCGTAGAGCTTTTTTCAAAAATTCCCTTCGCGTCCGTTACGATTCCATCATTTCCCTTATGGGCGCTTCTTCTTTCATACACGGTGATTTTATACTGGATTTTACGCACAAAAAAAGAGGCCGAAGCCCCTTAAAGAAGTAAAGAATAAACTAAAATTTATTTGCTTACGCCAAGCTGTTTGCGCGCCTCTTCAAGGTCGCGTTGAACCGCAAGGAGCCGATCGGAAAGCTGGCGCGAAAGGTTTGAGTAGAAGACGCTGTCCCCTTGGTCGTTTGAGACGAAAAATGGAATCGCCGGCGGAACCATATGGTCAATCGCTTGGTCAATCTGACTAATCACGTCCATTTGGCTGATTACGAATGCGAAATCATTCCGCATCGCCTCCATAATTTCGCGCGCTTCCACAAGAACTCCATAGGCGACGAAATAGTTGTCATCCACCCTTGAAAAGGGAGTTCTGTTCGTGGAGTTTGTAGACTCCTTAAGCTTCGACGCGTAGCTTCCCACTACGTTGGACAGCACGTCAAGTTGCTTATCCAAATTGTAGTAATTGGCGATAACCTCCGCTTCGCCCGCGATGAAACTGTCCCTAAAATTTTCCAGGTTCCATACCGCCCGAAGCATGTACCATTCCGGCGGCCCGAACATGATAAACGCTTCAGGGTCGCCTCCAGATGATAGACGTTCGGCCGCGATGAGGCGGTCATCGTACCCATCCATTTTGTTGACTTTGCTCGTCGCGTCTCGGAAGACGCGGATCATTTCGCGCCACACCATGTAGCGTCCGTATTGGATGTTCGGGGTGGTGTCATCCCCGATACCCGGTGTCCCTGTCGGTAAAAACCATGGATTGTTATACCGCCAGTCCCATACGAGGTCGCGACCTTCATAAATGAGGGTGTTGAGCATCTCAATGGGTTTTATTTTTCTGATTTCGTCGGCCGTCATTTTTTCAAAATTCGGCCGAGTTACTTTATGGTACG
>JAKEFN010000155.1 GCA_022616085.1 bacterium | reverse complement strand
TGCCTATCTTTTCGGCAAAAAGCGAGCAGTCTTTGGTTGGTGGCATATATGATGCGCTGAAAACAAAAAAATGTACCCATTCTTCCCGCGTGATGTCTAGAATCCGCAGGGTACAATTTTTTACTTTCAAACGAAATTATTTTTTTGTTAATATATTAATTCCTTTCGTGACAATCGGTAAAATATCGTCATACATATTGAGGTCGGGGATGCTTTCCAAGGGAAACCACGCCGCATCATCAAGACCCCCCGATTTGGCAAGTTTCAAAATACCGGATGTCGCCTCCGCGAGATAATAGTTGACCTGCTTTCTGATCTTGCCTTTTTCCGGATCGGACGCGATATATTCGTTGCTTCCGAGCTTGTCTTTTATCTCGACATTGAGAGAAATTTCCTCCTTTACAACGCGCGCAGTGCCTTCTTTTTCCTCCTCTTCCTCTTTAAGATGCCCCTTGGAGAGCGTCCAGTGGCCGAAGATATCATGAACAAACGCAAGTCTTATCTCGTCGCTTCGAAGGCTGTAGACGACGGCGCCGGAGAGTTTTTCTATGGGCATAGCGCTTTTGTCCAACGTGCGTTTCGGGGCATCGTCTTTCCCTGGCTCGCCCATCTCTTTGTAAACCGCGCCCAAAACTCCGTTGACGAACTTGCCGCTATTCTCGCCGCCGAATGTTTTGGCAAGCTCTATGGACTCGTTGATCGCAACTTTTGCGGGCACTTCCTTTTTGTCTGCAAACAAAAGCTCGTATAATCCGATGCGTAAAATATTTCTGTCTACAATGGAAATGCGCTCAATCGGCCATTCAGGAGCCGCTTTGGCGATCACCTCGTCGATGGTCGAACACCTTTTAAGAACGTTCTCCGCAAGATTTTTTACAAATGTGGAATCCCCCGCACCGGGTGCGAATTCCTGTATGTTCCGCTCAAGAATTGAAGGGATGTTTTCGTTTTTCTTTCCTCGAAAATCCCATTCAAACAGCGTCTGGAGAACGATACTTCTTGAAAGATGCCTGTTTGCCATTATTTATGATGAAAATAACTTCTTGCATGCTCCGGACGGATCGCGGGATATTTTCCCCCGAAAATCCAAACCTCGGAGCTTATTTTTTGCGGGAAAGCGCCACGGGGTCAAGGGGCTTCGTTTCAGCGTCTTTCTCCTCCCTTTTATTTGGTTCCATGCCAAGCTCTTTGCGCTTCCTCTTCGCGCGCTCTTCTGTGCGCATTCGTTTTTTCATGATATCCACAATCTGCCTTCCGCGGTATGTGCCGCAGCGTTCGCACATCGCGTGCGAAATATGAGGTTTCCCGCAATGATTGCATGCAGACAAACGAACACCCGCTATCGCGTGGTGCGAGCGGCGGTTCGCTGTATGGGATTTCGTGTGCCTCATGCGGACAGTCATGATTTTTTGAGTATACTATCTCCACTATTTTTTGCAAGTTTTTCAGATTTCGTATTATTATATAACAATAACAAAATTTATTATATAACAATAACAAAATATGAAATTCTTTATCTTATTTTTAATAATCCTTGCGTTTTCCGGAGGGGTGTTCGCACTAAAGACGAACCAACCCTTATCCGACTGGAGCGCGGGGAATACCGCCCTCGTAGGGAATAAAAGCGCGGATGCGCCGATCCGAGATACTATCGACCCCTTTCGATCGCTTTCCGGCGCGCGAAGAATAGCGGAAGACCCCTCAAAAAACATTGATGCGCTTCTATTTTCAAATACCGCAAAATGGGATCCCGTCTTTGCTTTCTATGGGAAGCGCGATACCGGCATCTCGCCCCGCATGGAAGAAAATATTTTTATTCCCTCTCCGCCCGCAAACAGCTCCGCGCGCGCGGAAGCGGAACTCAAGCTTCTCCTTTCGTATAAAGAACTTCGCGCGCCCGAACGCCTCAAAAAAATCGAAGACGAGGTAGACCTC
Source organism: bacterium (assembly GCA_022616085.1). Classification (GTDB taxonomy): domain Bacteria; phylum Patescibacteriota; class Minisyncoccia; order Phycocordibacterales; family JAKEFN01; genus JAKEFN01. Next base: position 2,709 of record JAKEFN010000155.1, on the reverse strand, counting down.
AAAACAATGGAATTCGGGGGGCGGATGTTCGACGATTACTTTGATGCATCTTTATTTCCCCTCACGGCGTCACTTCTTGATGAAGCGATGAATGACCTCACGACTGTTGTTGTAAAACTGAAAAAAAAATATGATCGGGTTCGTCCGAGTGTTTTGGAACCCTCTCTCGAACCCGTTATAGATATTCCCGGGCATCCCGCATATCCGAGCGGCCATTCGACCCAGGCACACTTTCTTGCATATTTTCTCTCCGAGCTCATGCCGGATCGGCGCGCCGAGTTTGAAGCGCGGGCGTTTGAGATTGCAATAGATCGCGAGATCGCCGGACTCCACTATCCGAGCGACACCCTCGCAGGAAGCATGGTCGCGCGGCAATTTTTGGATATACTCTTAAACGATGATGCGTTTAAGACGCGCCTCGAAGAAGCAAAAAGCGAGTGGCAGTAAGGATAGATGTTTATATTCCGATCAACTTACTCACCAACCAAAAAACAACACCGGCAATACCCCATACGGGAATACTTAAGAAGCTTGTATAACCATCCACACTCAATCGACCATATGTCCACAGGCGTTTGTTAAGTGTTTTGTGATAGGTTAGGCCAAGCGCATATTCGAGTATAAAACCAACCATAGAAGATCCCAAAAAAAGAAAGAGGATGCGCGCATCAATATAATACGCATACGCACCGATACAGAGAATGGGCGCGGCTATGATTGCAATATATTCACGGAAACGAAACTCTTTTGTCTTCCGTCCATAAAAATACGCCAAGACAAAACCGAGGAATGACATGCCGACAAATATGAAGCCGAATAACGTTATGGGTTCCATAATCGTTATCCGCCCGCACCCGTTTCTCTCACGCTTTCATACGCTTTCAATATAAGATGCCCCGGAATGGCATAAAGAATGCCGCCGCCCGAAAATGCCATGCCTATAACCTTGCCGCTCTTATCAAGAATCGGTCCCCCGGTCCAAGCCCCATTTTCGGGAATGCTTGTGAGGATCCTGATGATCGCGTCGGTTTCGGTCGCGCCGGAGATTTCTCCTTCCGTCTCGGCATACATGAATTTTGAGATGATGCCGGATTCAATAGCCTGATCCGCGCCAACGCCCCAGAGCGCGGCAACGCTCTGCCCGAGCTTCACCGAATCGGGAAGCGCGAACGAAACGGGCTCTGCGGCTTCTTTCAAGAAAGCGGGGTCGGCAATGGAGAGAAATGCAAACGGCGTGGGGGTTTCATTTTTTTCGATTTCGGCGGAAAACTTTTTTCCGGTGTCAGTAACGATGAAATACGAAGCGAGAGGATCGATATTGATGCCCGCCGTCGCGATAATTCCTTTCTTCAAAATAAAGCCACTGAAAATCCTCTGTGAAGCGCTGTCATCCGGAGCGTCTTTTTCGGCGACAACAAGGACGACTTTCCTGGCATTAAGATCTACCGCATCGATAAGGCCGCCCTCTTCTTTGACGACGATCGTCTTCTCTTCCACTACTTTCTCCGGATTGCCGGGCGCAACTCTCTCGACAATCCGATTGACCGTTTGTGTAACCGCAGGCGGAGCCTGGTCCATCAAAGATACTGTCACAATGCCGGTCGCAATGGATGTAACAAAGCTCACCAAAAGCGCCAAGAGTATAAGCTGTGTTTTGTTCAATTTTTCGAGTTCCATAGATTATATAAATTACAAAATACAAATTCCGACTATGAGTTGTGCGGGGGGAGACCGCCCCCGAATCTTCTCTCCGCCGCGCTCCAATCTATTGCCGCAAAGAATGCCGCGATGTAATCAGTCCGCTTCAAACCATAGTCAAGCATAAACGCGTGTTCGAAAACATCCATTACGAGAAGTGGCGCCGCGCCCGCGAGGTGTCCCATGTCATGCTCGTTCACCCACACATTAAAAAGCCGCCTCGCTTCCGAATCGAAATAAAGAATGACCCATCCGATCCCCCGCGCCGCGCTCATGATCCGAAAATCTTTCTCCCACATCTCCATACTCCCCCACTCTTCCAAAATTTCTTGTTTAAGTCCGCCGTTCCCTATCGGCATGCCCCCGTTTTTCATATTCCCGAAATAAAGTTCGTGCAAGCGCATGCCGTTCCATTCCCAGCCGAACCGCCTGTTGAGTTCGGCGTCTATCGGCGTGCCGGCTTTTCCTTCTTTCTCCATGGCGGCAAGAAGATCGTTTAATTTATTGAAATTCGCCACGTACCCCTCATAGAGCGTGAAGTGATTTTTAAGGAGCGCGTCCGAAAATCCGGGTGTGCCGAGAAGATGCTCAAAATTTTTCGCTTCGTATGGCATGATAGTTTAAAAAATTAACGGGTATACAGATATATAAAGTATAAAATGCATTGCAAAAAAATGGAAGCAAAACTATATTGTATTGAGCTATAGCCAAAGGAGATACGGTATGGAGATAGAACGCTACTCAAAAAGAAAAATGCCCTGCTTGCCGAATGAAATAATACCAAACAACACCATGCAGCGCAGCTCACGGAGGTGTCGGCCCCACAAGCACAGCAATCGAGAAAATGAGAACCCGCGACCCCAAAGCAAGAAATCGCTTTGGCTACACTCATTTCAAAAAACTTATGAGTTCCTAGAGCATGTTCAAAAACTCTTGACTACTGCGAATTCATGTTGCGGGCTGAAAACGACGGCTCGGAAAGACTCAAAATATCAACAATATTCTTCGCTT
>JAKEFN010000154.1 GCA_022616085.1 bacterium | reverse complement strand
CAGCGGCCCCCGATGGAGCCGCAGTCCGCTTTCGTATTTCTACGGCTTCCCTTGCCACATCAAACACATTGAACAGTCGCGGCGAGGATGGTCGGGTCAAATTATCCAGCCCATTTTGATTTTCGGAATAGACCTCGTTCAGACAGAAACCGGATACGCTTTCGTTTTGCAATCCGATAGACCGAGAATCAATTCTGCTTTTCTCACTGATAAAAGTTTATTGACGAGTGTCGAGGAAAGAAAGCAAATCGCAGAAGCGGTTTTGGAGTCGTGGGACGATGAGAAAAGCAGAGGACAAAATCTCAAAACTATTTTAGGCGCGTTCGCCGAACTTTTACCGCAAGAGGTTCCATTCTCAAAAGATATTTTGGGCGGCAAAACAACAGAACTAAAAGCGGAGGGTGGTGTTTTGCCCCTCGGCGTTATTTTCCGAAGCGCGGACTCAAAATATACTGGAGGATTGGAGCAAGAATTGAGCGAATTGCGGGACACAACTGCTCCGAACGATGTATGGCGCGTAATTCTTGATAGAAACGCGGAAGTCAAAGAGGACAATGGCGAGGGATTGCTGGAAATAACCGGATTGAATGATGAACAGCGAGGCGCAATCAAAAGTGCTTTCAATAACACGGTTAGCGTCATTACCGGACCGCCCGGAACAGGAAAGTCGCAAATCGTTCTCAATATTATCGCTAACGCGCTACTCCATAATGAAAGCGTCCTGTTCGGGAGTAAAAACCACAAAGCGGTTGATGTCGTTATCGAACGATTATTGCGACTTCAATCCGAGCCGGTCATTCTCAAATATGGACAGAAAGAACGCGAAATTGAATTTGCGGAAGCACTTTTGTCGGCGATTGAACGCGCCTCAAGCTATAACAGCCAATCATTAGAGCGAGAAATCGGAGAGTACAAAAAAGAACTTGAAATAGTGCGTTTGGAAGAAAAAGAGGCGCAACAATCGCTTTTCAGAATTCTCGATCGCCGGAACCGCATAAGCCGTCTTGATGCCGCGCTTGAATCGGTTAAAGCAGAATTGCCCTCGTCAATTTCTCGCAATCTAAACTCATATCAAAAAATCGAGGGAAAACCGGAATTTTATAGCTCACTTGCTTCGTTAGGTCGCTTAATAAAAGAAATTGACGAGGGGCCGAGTTTCATTTCGCGCATTCTCTCGCTTTTTGGCTCAACACTGGAAAAGCGAGTTTTGGAGACGGCAAAATCTTCACTCGCATTTGCGCCAGTCGAAGGAATAACACTCTCGCTCAATTCCGTTCATAACTGCCGCGAACTTTTGACGATTTGCCGTGCATTAAAAAAATGGACTGATAATCAATCAGAGCTTTTGGGAATTGTGCGAGAAAATGAGAATGAAGCGCGAGTAGAAGTTTTGCGGGAGCGAATCACAAAAAGCAAAGAACGCGCGATAGACATTAGCGTCAGATATGTTGATGCGTTGATGAAACGCCGCCTAAAATCGCTCGGTCCCAAAGAGCGGCGCGATATTGCGGATTATGTCAGTATCGTGCGCCGATTGGAGGGCGATGTAACAGGAGGCGAACTTGCGGAGGAATTGAGAAATGAGCGCAAGCGAATGTTTAAAAGCGTAGTAAGGGCGTTTCCGGCGATGGCCGTTACAAATCTATCCGTCCGTCATGCACTTCCGTTGAGCGCAGGAGCCGTTGATGTCGTGGTTATTGATGAAGCTTCCCAATGCGACATCGCGTCCGCGATTCCGCTACTTTATCGCGCGAAGAGAGCCGTTATTGTGGGCGACCCAAATCAGCTT
>JAKEFN010000153.1 GCA_022616085.1 bacterium | reverse complement strand
GGAAAGACTCAAAATATCAACAATATTCTTCGCTTTCCTCGCCGCATTTTCGCCTCGCACCATGAATTCTCGCTACGTCAATAGTTTTTTCACAAGCTCTTATGATCGTGAGGGGTTGTTGCACGCATGTGGATTTGTAACAAATGAAAAAAGTTTCGGGATATGCTCTAAAATTCTACCAAGACGGTCTTCTTTTTTGAAGTGCGGCCGGACGTGATATGAACCGCACTCATCGGAACCTTGAAATGACGGGCGATTTTTTTTATGATCTCTTCGTTTGCTTTGTCTTTTTCCGGTTTTGCGCGGATGCCAATCGTTATGGTGTCGCCCTCAATGGCGAATATATCTTTGTGAAATTTCACGGCAACGTTATATTTCATATATGTATGCCGAATTTTCCGAGTATGAGGGCATATACGGTGTAGCCGACAAACATAACCACGGCGGAAATAATCATTGCCGTATAAAATTTAAGACCCATATTGAGGAGAATCGGCAGAACAAGGAAAAAAAGAAGGGATGGAAGCACCGCCCAGAAAATATTTTCTGACAGAATCGACACTTTGGCGGCGTCTTTTGTATCGACATAGAGCCATATCATGGCAAGTATTGAAGTCAGGGGAAGCGAAGCAAGAATGGCGGCCGCGAATGTAAACCTTTTTGCTATTTCGGATACGGCCGCAATCACCAGAGCCGATATGATTATTTTAGCGATAAACAGCATATCTCTATTATACATAGACATCGCTCCGGCGCATACAAAAAAGCCCGTCTGGAATGACAGGCAAGACGCTTTTACGTGCTATTTCAATTTTTTCGGCATGATGGATGAAAAAAGAAGAAGTGCGCTTCCATGGACGAGCCCAAATACGTTTATGACGACGTACGCGCCGTCCGACGGGAAATGAATCCATCCCGCTATGCCGGCCGCATCAAGAGCCAGTGCGGCAGTAACGAATAGAAGACCAATCCACATTAGAGATCGCGCGCTCATGGCACCTCCGATTTATCTTCAACAAAATGATACAGAAAACTCATGAAAAGGCAATTCCATAGGAAGTTTTTTTGTGTTACGCTTGCATCATGAGCCATGAAGAGAAAATTGCCGTGCCGGAGGAAGAATTTACGAATAGCGAAATCACCGGAGCCGAAATGAAGGCGCAAGTCGAATATGCGGCAGCCGAGCTGAAAAAGAAATTGAAAAGGGATCCTTCCCAAGATGAAATCCTTGCATATATGAAGGAGCATGGAGAAACGTTGCGCGAAATGTTTGAGGATAATTATCGCGGCGTTGTGGAAGTGGTGCTTGAGGATGAGTTCGACGGAGACCATAACCTCGAAAACCACCATCTTTCGAATTATGCGATTTCCATTTTTGAAAAATATGAAGCCGAGACGGGAGCGATGCGCGATTTTGCGAAATTTGAGCTTTCGGAAGAAGGCTATAGAGAACCGTCGGAGGAAGGTATTGCGGGGCGTATGAAAGAAAATAATGGTATGTTTCGCGCGATGTTTGAAGAAAATTATAAAAATGCGGCAGAGAAAGTCTTAGAGGATGTGTATGACAACGAACGGCACCGCATTTCGCGGGACGTGATAGAGATTTTCAAAGAATATAAAAAGATGAAGCGCGCATAATCGATTATGCGATTACCCCGCCGCCGAGACAATATTCTTTATTATAAAACACGGCGAATTGGCCCGAGGCGACGCCGGATTCGGGTTTTTTGAGAGATACTTCAAGCGCACCGTCTGGAAGCGTCTTAATAGTGCACGGCGTTTCGCGTTCCCCATGGCGGATTTTGACGGTGAGGTTGTCGGGAGCTGGCATATCGGCGACCCAATGAATATTGCGCACAAGAAAATTTTTTCCTGTATCTTCCTCGTTCGTCTTTGAATTTGAAATAGAGACGATATTTTTTTCCGCATTTTTCTCCGCGACATACCACGGCCCGCCTGAGAGGCGGATCCCATGCCGTTGGCCGATGGTGTAGAACCAGAAACCATTGTGCTCGCCGATTTTTTTTCCGGTTTCAAGTTCTATGAGATCTCCGTTTCTTGTGCCTAAATGTTTGCGGAGAAATTCGTCAAACTTAATTTTTCCGAGAAAACAAAGCCCTTGGCTGTCCTTCCGTTCGGCGTTCGGGAGCGTATATTTTTTTGCGAGCGCGCGCACTTCATTTTTTGCAAGATGTCCGATGGGGAATATTGCGCGGGAGAGTTGCTCTTGCGAGAGTTGGGAGAGAAAATATGTTTGATCCTTCATCTTGTCTGCCGATTTTTTGAGATACGTAATACCATCGCGCTTTTCTGCCTGCGCGTAGTGCCCGGTCGCGATTTTATCAAATTTTTTCCCAACCGCATCAAAAAAGGCTCCGAATTTGATACGCGGATTGCAGAGCACATCAGGATTCGGCGTCCGCCCCGCGCGCGCCTCCGAAACGGTATATGCAATGATTTTTTCGTTATATTCTTTTTGAAGGGGTATTACTTCAAGCGGAACATCAAGCTTCTCGCATACGGCGCGGGCGTATCGAAGATCGTCTTCCCAGGGACAATTGTTCAAGGAAGAGAGTTCATCTTCGAGCCAGATTTTGAGGTAAAAGGCGTTTACGTCAAAGCCCTTCTCTTTGAGAAGCGCAAGCGAAACCGATGAGTCCACCCCGCCCGAGAGCAACATTGCTATTTTCATAGACTATATTTCACATCATTTTTAAGAAAGAAGCAAATAGAAAAGCCCATTCTATGATAGGCTTTGTAAGAAAGATTAGAGCTTGTGAAAAAACTATTGACGTAGCGAGAATTCATGGTGCGAGGCGAAAATGCGGCGAGGAAAGCGAAGAATATTGTTGATATTTTGAGTCTT
>JAKEFN010000023.1 GCA_022616085.1 bacterium | reverse complement strand
TCTCTTTCACTCTCTCAAAGGAACCCGCCTTGTTTATAGCATTGGCAAAAACCCCCGTCAAACGTTAAAATATGCTATCATGAGAAATACTATGGAAAAAACGCAAGAAAAAACCCTCGACCATAAGGCTCTCGGCGCCGAGCTTGATCTTTTTACATTCTCCCCGCTTATCGGTTCAGGGTTGCCGCTCTGGACTCCCAAAGGAACGCTCCTGCGAACCCTTCTTGACGATTTTGTATGGCGGCTGCGCGAAAAGCGCGGATACGCACGGGTAGAAATTCCGCATATCACAAAAAAAGATCTCTATGAAAAAAGCGGCCATTGGGAAAAATTCAAGGAGGAGCTTTTTCATATCACTACGCGCGAAGGGCACGAATTTGCGATGAAACCCATGAATTGCCCCCACCATACTCAAATATATGCCCGGAGAATTTGGAGCTATCGCGATCTTCCCCAAAAATACGCGAATACCACCATGTGTTATCGGGACGAGCAGACCGGAGAACTGAACGGCATCAGCAGGACGCGAAGCTTCACGCAAGACGACGCGCACGTGTTTTGCCGCGAGAAAGAAGTAAGCGACGAGGTTCGCACGATTTACGATATTGTTACAGCGTTTTACAAAGCATTTAATCTCCCTTTGCGGACACGGCTCTCTATTTGGGACAAAGAACATCCGGAGAAATATCTGGGATCAAAAGAGCTCTGGCAAAAAACTATTGACGGGCTGGAGCGCGTTCTTCGCGATCTCGGCGAAAAAGAGTTTGAATGGGGTATCGGGGAAGCGGCATTTTATGGACCCAAAATTGACTTCCTCGCAAAAGATTCTCTAGGGCGGGAGTGGCAAGTGGCGACAATACAGCTTGACATGAATCTTCCGGAACGTTTTGATCTTTCCTGCATCAATGAAAAAGGCGAAAAAGAGCGGATCGTGATGATACATGCGGCTATTATGGGATCAATCGAACGATTTTTGAGTATTCTTCTCGAGCACGCCGGGGGCGCTTTCCCCTTCTGGCTCTCGCCCGTGCAGGCGGCCATTCTTCCGATTAGCGACGCGCACGAGAAATACGCGCAAAAGGCCTATGAAGAGCTCCGCGGAGCGGGTGTCCGCGCAGAGATTAATTCAGAGAACGACACGCTCGGCAAGAAAATACGGCAGGCAAAACTCCAAAAAATCCCTTATATATTAGTCATTGGCGACCAGGAGGTCAAAAATGGGACAGCTATGGTAGATGGTCGCGATGAAGGCAAAATAGGGGAAAAAACGATTTCCGAATTCCTCGCGATAACCAAAAAATGATATACTTTGACGAGGTCGAAAACTATTATTAGCCTAACTTTTTGCGTATTATTATGAAGACACTTCACATGATTTCATTCATCCTCCTTCTTATAGGAGGTCTTAACTGGCTTCTTCTCGGGCTTTTCAACTGGGAAGTCGGAGCGCTATTCGGCGGACAGAGTGCGATTATTTCAAAAATAATTTACATCCTCGTCGGTCTTGCCGCAATTTTTGAAATCGCAACGCATAAAGGAACCTGCAAATGCTGCACCGGGGGCGAATGCGGCGCCATGAAAAAAGAAATGCCGAAAACAGGAGGAGACATGAACAAAGGCATGTAATTCTCTCAAAAAACCGCCCCCCAACCCGGGCGGTTTTCTGTGGGGTCCGTAAGTTGTGGACTCTTGACTTATATCAAATAATTATATATTCTATCCACTGGCTTTACGCGCTACTGCATAATGGCTTGTTTTTTAACAGACGAAGGAGAAGTATATGCTCTCAATTGTTTCTCTTGCCGAAACAGCGGCGCAAGCGGTTGCCGTATGTCCCGAACTGACTGCTCTTCAGAAAATCGCGGGGCTTGTTACTTTTGGAAACACCCTGCTCTTTGCAGGGACCATCGGAGCCGTCGGTTTTCTCGTGTGGCTCTTGTATCTCATAATCCCCGGGATCGTGTACGAAGCCCTCGGATATCCGACCGCCGCAACGCTCATCGGGGGATCATACTCCATATCAATCGACATTCCGGCTGAATACGCGGCTTTTACCGGCTGTATGCTTTTTGCAGGAACGCTTCTTGTAACAAGCGCGCTTCATGACCTCAAGGAAAACTATGTAAGCTACTTCAGTATCCTCACCGTCATCTGGGGAATCGCGGCAGTCGGCTACCATAGCAACCTCATCGGTTTCTTCAGTGTCTTAGCGCTCTTCGGAGCCCTCGGGTTTTATATCCGGTCATACCCGTTTCTCACGGTTATTGGTTTTGTCGATGGCGGCGTTCAGCGTGCAAGCGGAACGGCATTCGTTATTCTCGCGCTTTTTTCAGGACTGAAAATTGTCGGGCTTGATCTGCCAACGCTCTCTTACTTCACATACGGCGGATTTCTTATTGGGAGTTTCGTGCTTTTTCTAGGACTCCTTATTGTCGCCTACGGAGGATATAAAGGAAGCCGAAACTACTTCGCGCGCCAGCTTCCTATCATTGTTGGAGGAATTGCCGCGCTCTTTGTCGGCTCAGTCTGGGATATTCCGGAAATGCAAAATACAGCCGGAACGTTTTTCGGACTATATCTTTTGGAGAAAGTATTCGACATCCCGACCAAAGGAAAAATCGTGTTCGCAATTAAAGGACTGGTTATCTCAGTAATTGCTTCGGGTGCCGGTTATTTCATTCTCCTACATAAAGAGTTCTTCGCGCCCTACCTCTTTCTTCTGTAAAGGGTGCACTATGCCGGAGAGTTTCTCCGGCTTTTTTGTTTCGTAAAATAAACTACCCCGATGCAAGCATCGGGGTATTAGCTGATAATACCCCCTTGCAGGTGGTCGAACAGTGTTGGTTGTTCTGAATGGAGTTGTTCATAATT
>JAKEFN010000022.1 GCA_022616085.1 bacterium | reverse complement strand
TGCGAGCGTTTTTCAGCGAAGCAATCCTTTGAAAATCAAGAGATTGCTTCGGCAAAAAGCGCCTCGCAATGACTGTAATTTTATCCCTTAACGAGTATATTTCGGCATAGACTACAATCTCGTATGGCAAGCCGTCAAAAATAGAATCCCACAGATAAAGCCAGTAATCCGCCAAATAATAGAAGACTTGGGGGAGCAGAGCACTGAAAAAGAGCAAGAGTAGGAAGATGCCCGTTTAATAAAATGCTGACCACCCATGAAACTCCTCTTCTCCGAAGCCGCCCCGGATTACACGCATTATATTTTTCCTTATGCCATTTGGGCTTTCCCCGAGGCGGGGGAGCAGCCTCACCTTTTTTTTGAGAAAGGGTTTTTGCCCTCTTCCAAAAATCTTGATCGCTTTTATCTATGCCGGAGCGTGCGAGTGGCGTTGCGCGAGTTTGCACCGTCGTCGGAAAACCGGCGCATCATGCGCAAGGGCGCGAATATTTCGTTTCAATTGACAGCCCGAGAGAATTTTGAATTTACCGATCAGTGGCGCGAGTTCTGTCTGACTTATGCGGACATCAAATTCGGCAAGGAGATTATGACGGCGGAGCGCCTTGATAATTTGATTAATTCGAGAATCACCTCACACTTATTGCTCTTTCATGATAGCGCCGCGAAAAAAGACGTCGGCTTGGTGACGCTCTTTCTCGAGCCGCCGCAAGTCGCACAGTATTATTACGCTTTTTACGATCTCAACTATTACCGCCAAAGTCTCGGCATGTTCATGATGACCGCGGCCGTCGATCACTTTGCGAAAGCAAAAATAGAGCATATTTATTTGGGAAGCTGCTACTCGCATAATGCGCTCTACAAGACGCAATTCGCCGGCGCCGAGTTTTTCAACGGTTCGTGTTGGTCGCGCAACCTGGAAGAGCTGAAATATCTCATCGCGCGCGGCAGCCAGCCGGTCACGGAACATCTGTTTGAGTCGGAAGATTATTTGCACCAGTTTTACGAAGGTGATTTGGGAAAATTGGTGGAGAAATCTGTCTTTAGTAAATGAAGGGGATTTGGCGCGGGATGCTCGTAAAACGTAATGCATAAAACGCGAGGGGTAAAACTTAAAAATGTAAGGCGATGTAATTGTAATACGTATTACGCATTACGTTTTAGATCGGTGCAAGTCCGACAGGTGCAATTTCCACTGCGGAACTTTTAAGCCTCTTTACAGTAAAAATAATCAAACCGAAGTTGGAGGCTGTTGAGGCAGGCAAATTTACGGACGGCGGTATGACGGGAAATTCGATGCGGTTGGCAGAAGGCAAAAAAAACTCTTGACTTTTACGCTCCGCATCACTAATATTGCTTACAATCTCTTCTACTTGGTCTTTGTCTCTTGCAAGTCGAAATTCAGTGGATTTCGACTTTTTTTTTCTTGGGAAGGATGTAGCCGTTAGAAGGAATACTGCAATAATTATTTGCATAACGAGACGGTTCATGTCCTCGCGATGGCAGAGACGTATCACCTCACTGATAAGTAATCGCGGGCAGAATAGTTATTTCCCCGGGCTGCAAAAGGGCAAGC
>JAKEFN010000021.1 GCA_022616085.1 bacterium | reverse complement strand
GAAAGCGAAGAATATTGTTGATATTTTGAGTCTTTCCGAGCCGCCGTTTGCAGCCCGCGACATGAATTCGCAGTAGTCAAGAGTTTTTGAACATGCTCTAGGTATCGATAATATATTACCCTCTTCTCTGCATAAGAAAAATAGAGAGAGAAATTGCAAAAATGAAAACTGCTGTTTTCATTTCTCTCGCCCTACGTCGCTAATAAAACGTATTTTGGACAAGCGCAATAATTCCCCAAAATGACGCGATTATAAAAATAGCCACAACGCCCCATACCATAGTGCCGCGCGCGGCCTCGCGCTCTTGGTCGGAAGAGGCCGTGAAATGCTTGCTAACACCCCAGAAAAAAACAATAAGCGCGATTGCGACTGCGACTTGTATCGCGAGATTAATCCATGTGGTGCCGATTCCGATGACATCAAATAGGTCCATAAATGAGCAATAAATTTTATGTCGGCAATTGGGGCACGCCGAACGTCCAGCCGAATGTGTTTGCAAGTATCTGCACAATACCCCAAATAGAAACCATAACAAATAATGCGACAATTCCCCATATCATAAGCTGTCTCCCTCCACTTATACCCTGCTGATCTCCCGCCGATTGCGCGAGAATAAATTTCGCAAGTCCCCAAAAAAAGAGCATGAGGCCAATCCCTATAAGAAACGGCACAAAAAAATTAAGAAGGTCCACCAAACAACCTGCGAGGGAAAGGAAATCGGTAACATCGCACCCTTGGGCAAAAGCGGGAAGTGGCGACACTAGAAGCATTATGATAATGGCGTTTTTTTTCATGAATAGATTTATGAATATGCAAGATAATCTCAAAACTCAAAGTTTAAAATTAAAAACAACAACTTAAAAGTCAAAACTGTTTCAGTTTTAAGTTTTACGTTGCGGTTTTGACTTTTAAGTTTTGACATTTGAGTTTATCGCGAAATATCTATTACAAAATATCAAAGCATCGACAACATTATTAACAATACTATTGGAGCGTCTGAATCGTATTCTCTATCACAAGCGATAATCCCCATGCCCCGAGCACGAGCGCCATGCCGATAACCGCCCATGTGAACGCTCCGCGCGCCTGCTTTATCTTTTCTTCGCTTCCGGCCGCCGTTACAAAAGTAAGTCCTGCCCAAATAATAAAAACGGTTCCCAGAGGTATGCCGATAAGAACGACAATCCGAAGCGCGGCTTCGATGAATTCGGGCCAAGACCCGATATCTTTGAGCGGATTCTCAAATCCGTCAAACGCGGTCGGTTCGGCAGGATCTCCAGGGGCTGTTGTCGGCGGACATACCTCTGGCAATTGAACGGTACTTCCGTCAGGGCACGTTATGGTCACTTGTGCCGATACAAATAAAGGCACCGCTAAAACCAGACATGTTGTGAAAAATAAAGCAGATTTCATTCCACTTTTCATCATTATAGTATAATTCATCGCAATAAAATATGCGTGTGGATAACCCCTCACTTAGAAAGGCATCGCAAGCATTTCTAAGTGAGGGGTGGATAAATCGCAGTCTACGGTTCTATGCACGAAGTAAGATCTAATCTCTCAACAAATATGCCAAGATCTCGTTCAAGCGCCAAACGCTCATCAAGGATTGCTTGCGCTTCCGCGGTATTTTTTGCGGCGGGTATTCTCTGGTCTTGTTCATAAAATTTATAATACGGGGCAAGATTTTGATCGATTTCCTTTACTTTATCTTGAGCTTCTTGACCGAGATTTCCCTTCGCGGCAAGGTCAAACAAATCTTCTCGGCTAATATCTACCTCGTAAAAATAATCCGTAACAACAGGGAGAGCAAAAAATTCAGATTCCAATTTTTGATTGACTACAAGCATTTGGTTGAAGGCGCTTTCATAAGGTACGCTATAATGCCAGACTCCGCTTGCATCAGCGACAACACCGATTATGTCTGTGCCGGAAACCTCAAAGGAATTTTCTTGCTCTATTAAAGTTTCTATGTCAGTTAAGCTTGGCGGAATTGATGTTGCTCCAACCCCTAAAGGATGCGTATGGAGTTGAAAAATCCTTTCAGGATGAAGCGTGTCAATAATTTCCCCTACGGCCCTATTTGGCACGATGGTACAGCCGTCTCCGCCAATCACCGTGTGCAGAGCAGAGTCCGCATCGCCCGGACCGAGCGAACCGAAATTCGATAAAAAAAGATACGTCTGTTCATTCGGGGTCGTCTGCGCGTCATTCACCGCCAATTTCAAAAAATCCGTAAAATAACATTCGCTTGTGCTGTCAAGCGAATCTATCTCTTCCTGCTGGGTTGTAAGTCCTCCGGGATTGGTTAAACATTCTTCCACATCAGCTTGAGCTCCCAAAAACACCGGAAGCGCAATCGGGGTGAACGCGGCGGGAACCGGGGCGGCTTCGGGCAGAGGCGCCTGTGGCCCAACGGCATTCTGCCCGGATAAGAAGGAACATGACTCCGAACCGGCGCCCGGGCCGTCGACAATCTGGCTTACAGTAACGTCAACGAGAGCTCCTATCGTCCATGATCCAAGAGCAATCGCGGCGCCGATGACGGTATACATGAAAAGCGCGCGTGCTTTCGTCAATTTTTGAGGATCCCCTTCCGCCGTAACATACATAAGACCCGCATATATAAGCATCACGACCATGACGGGAATCGCGATCAGCGTAATATATCGAAGCACCGCAATAAGAAGGCAGTAGAGAGACGAAACTTTTGAGATGGGGTTGTCGATCGGGGGAAGCTCGATCGCAAACGCTCCGCGGGCGAAAAAAAATATTCCAATCAAAATACATATCCCGAGAAAAGAAAAAAAGATTCTGCCCCAAAAAAATCGAAAATTATTTTTTATGCCGTGCATTGTTTTGTATATGCATTATTTATTTATAAGCTGAAGCGGATCAAATAAGTTAAAGCCGGTCGACTGGTTGTAGCCGAAGACGCTATCAAGAACCCTTGTGAGTTCCGCGTTCATCCTGCCAGCTGCGCTTTGAGGCGTCGCGCGCCCCGAGATAACGGATTCGACGGCATTTCGGAATATCGTCTCGGTCTCCTTTGGATCGGGATCAAGCCATCCGCGGCTGATGATCGCACCATCGTAAAATACAGGCGTTGCCGCATCTGGTGTCGGCGCCGCAAGAAGGTCGCGCCGGGCGGGAGCCGCCCCAAGTTCTCGCGCAAGTATCTCCGCAAAAACGGGACCGGATATGATAGTCGCTCCTCGAAATGCCGCACTCGGATTCGGAGACCCGCGAAGAACGGAAGCGGCAACCATTTTGCCGTATGTCTGGCGCCGCGGATTGCTCCGTGATTGCGGAACAGGCGCCACATCAAAATTGAGATGCGGATTTCGCGCCTTGATTCCTGAAAATTCGCTCGCGTATCCGAAATAAAGAGACAATTCCCCGTCAATGAATGCTTGCGTGGAATTCTTGAGCGCTCCGTTCCATGTGTAGATAGTGGTGCCCGGATTTACAAACGCGGTATAAAATTGGAGCGCGGACAATCCGGGGTTTCCGCCGAAATGGGCCGGGAGGACTGATTTATCAAGAACGCCCGCAAACTTTCCCTCCTGATCTCCTACGATATCAGAACCGGCTTGGAAAAAAAGGAGAGACAAAATATCCTTTGCGTAGCTCACATTTTTGAACTCTCCGAGCGCAACTGCGCTTTGGAAAATATTTGACGCATCATCCTTCTTGGTAAGGCGCGGGGTTATCTCTATAAGCTCTTCCCAATACGCCGGGGGGCGCACGAGTCCCGCCGTGGTAAAGTGAGACTTATTCCAATACATGACAAGGGGATCCACAAGCACGGGAAAACCGGCGATGCCGCCAGCGGTCAGAAAAAGCTCTCCCTCGTCGATATAAGTGTCTCGAAACGTCCGTTCATCCATCGATTGATATGGAAAAGGGTAGAGTTTGTTTCCCTGCCTGAAGACAGCGTCATGAGGAAGAAAAATAACGTCAGGCGAGAGTCCAACGGCCAAAACTTCCAAAAGCTCCGCATCGATGGTCGCCGGGTCTTTTTGGCGGTATACCATCTTCAAGGTATCGAAACGAACGGCATCATTATACGCGTCGAGCGCTCTCTGCATAGTAGCGGCCGGATAGGTGCCCCATACGATAATCTCGGGAGTGATAATATCAACATCTTGAAAAATCGGCACCAGCCCGGCAAAAATAGCAACGCCCACTATGATGAAGGCGACAAAAACGCCAAGCATTGCCATTTGAAAAAAAGAAATGTTCTGCTTCATGAAAAAATATATCGAGCTATCCGTTCATATTATAAAGATTAGAATCCATCACGGTTTTCTGAATATATCTCCATAATGATATTGTCCGGCCGGAATATCGCGCTCATGCGTGAAGCCCGCGTCCAAAAAAACAAGTCGAATGTCTTTTTGCGCCGCAACAGCCTCAGGCGGGGGGCCAAGCCCTCCAAACGACTCAAGCCACTCTATGACAAGCGCTCTTCCTCCTTTTTTCAAAACGCGAAACGCCTCGGTTGCGGCTTCTTTTTTATTTTCGATTTGAAAGAGCGTATTGGAAATAATAACCGCGTCCATGCTCTCGGCTCCCAATTTGGTTCCTCCGACATGCT
Source organism: bacterium (assembly GCA_022616085.1). Lineage (GTDB taxonomy): Bacteria > Patescibacteriota > Minisyncoccia > Phycocordibacterales > JAKEFN01 > JAKEFN01. Next base: position 10,511 of record JAKEFN010000021.1, on the reverse strand, counting down.
CGATATCCCCATGTATGATTTCCACATTGGAGAGTTTTTGTATTTTCGCCATATTGATCAGGCGAAGAAGAAGATCTTTTTGGATATCCACCGCGTATACTCGCCCGTCCCCCTGCTGAAGGACTTTTGCCGCAGAGAGAGCGAATGCGCCTGATCCCGCGCCAAAATCCGCAACATGCTCCGTGCCGGCGAGACCAAGGTCGGCGATGACCTGTGATGGATTTACGAACATTGCTTTTATTATAGAACAACTTATAAAGAATAGAAAACAAGCGCGTATGTCTTCAATGTTTCTTTCAAAATAACTCAAAATTAATTTCACACATCGCACGCTTCGTCCGAGAGGCAGACGAGCGAGGCGATCGCATCCCCTGGGCGAAGCTTCATAATGCGAACACCCTGCGTGCTTCTTCCCAGGGTTGAAATATCCTTGAGACCGATCCGTATAACCTGGCTTTTTCGAGAAATAGCGACAATTTCTTTTTCGATATCGCTCACCACCTTGCCCACCATAAGCGCCCCCGTTTTCCCCGTCACTTTTACGGTTTTGATACCTGAACCGCCGCGTTTCTGGATTTTATATTCGGAGAGTTTTGTCTTTTTTCCAAAACCGCTCTCGGTCATCACAAGGAGTTCGGGATTGTTGTGGGTTTTCCGCACGACGTCGGCGCCGACGACGGAGTCTCCCTTTGCAAGAGAGATGCCGCGCACGCCCCCCGCACCACGCCCCATCTCGCGAATATCGTTTTCTTTAAATCGTATGGACTGTCCATGCGCCGTGACAAGAATGCAATCATCCCCTTTCTCAACAAAAAGCGCAGAAAGAAGCTCGTCTCCCGGAGCCAGCTTTATCGCGATAAGCCCGCTTCTTCGCACATCGCGAAAACTTTCCACCACGACCTTTTTTGCCACGCCCTTCTTAGTGATCATCATGAGTGAAATCGTCTTTTCTTTCATATTTTTTGGAAAAGGCAGAATCGAAGTGACATTTTCCCCCGCAGAGATGGAGAGAAAATTCATAATTGATTTGCCTCGAGTCGCGCGCCGCCCTTCGGGAATGTCATACATCTTGATCTGGTATGCTTTTCCTTTATCCGTGAAGAATAGAAGGTCGCTGTGGGTCGTCGTCTCGAGAAACGCCGTCACAAAATCTTCATCTTTGGTATTGAGATCGACAACGCCGACTCCGCCGCGCTTCTGCCGTTTGTATTCGGCGGGGTCTGTGCGCTTCACATAGCCGCCCTTCGTAAAGACGAGGATGCTCTCGGTGTCCGGAATAAGATCTTCCTCGGCAATCTGTCCTGCGCTTCCGGCAACAATTTTCGTTCTTCGCTCGTCGCCGTATTTTTCTTTCGCGTCAAGAAGTTCCTTTTTGATGACATTTCGTATCTTTAAGGGGCTTGCGAGAAGAGCCTTCAGTTCGCCTATAAGCTCTAGAGTATCTTTAAGCTCTTCTTCTATTTTCTTCCGTTCCAAGCCTGCAAGTTTCTGAAGTCTCATTTCGAGAATTGCGGTCGCCTGCCGGTCGGAAAATCTGAATTGCTTCATGAGATTCGCATGCGCGGACGGAGTATCTTTCGATTGCTTGATGGTTTTTATGATTTGATCGATATGGTCGAGAGCCTTCTTAAGCCCCGAAAGAATATGGGCCCGTTCCTCGGCTTTTTTGAGGTCGAATTCCGTGCGTCTTTTGACCACAAGGATGCGATGCCCTATAAATTCTTCGAGGATAAGCTTGAGCGAGAGAGTTGTCGGCGTGCCGTCCACAAGCGCAAGCATGTTGAAATGAAACATGCTTTCAAGCTCGGTATGCTTGTAAAGAAAATTGAGCACATTCTGGGGATGAACGCCGCTTTTGAGTTCGACGACGATCCGCGTATCTGTCGTCGACTCGTCGCGAATGTCTTTGATGCCTTCGAGCTTCTTATCTCGGACGAGATCCGCAATGGTAATGATAAGTTCAGCGCGGTTGACGCGGTAAGGAATGGAAGTAATGACGATTTCGAATTTTCCGGATTTTTCATTTTCTATGATCTCCGTATCGCCTCTCACCACAACCCCTCCACGCCCGGATGCGTATGCATGGTGAATGTCTTTTTTTCCGTAAATGATGCCGCCAAGGGGAAAATCGGGGCCTTTGACGAATTTCAAAAGGTCTTCATTTGTCGCATCTTTGTTATCAATCAAATGCTCGCATGCAAGAACCACCTCGCCAAGGTTGTGAGGCGGAATATTTGTTGCCATGCCAACGGCAATGCCGAGCGTGCCGTTTAAGAGGAGGTTCGGAACCGCGGCCGGAAGATATACCGGCTCGCGGCGCGTCCCGTCGTAGTTTGGCCGCCATTCCACTGTTTCTTTTTCCAGATCGCGAAGCGTCTCCGCCGCGATTCGCGACATTTTTGCCTCCGTATAGCGCATAGCCGCCGGCGAATCCCCATCGACTGATCCGAAATTCCCCTGCCCCAAAACGAGCGGATAGCGATACGAAAAATCCTGCGCCATCTTCGCCATAGCGTCATAGAGGGCGACATCGCCGTGCGGATGGTATTTTCCAAGCACATCTCCGACAACGGCCGCGGATTTTCTGAATTTTGCGGAGCTTGTAAGGCCCATCTCATGCATGGTAAAAAGAATGCGGCGGTGCACGGGTTTAAGGCCATCCCGAACATCCGGAAGCGCGCGCGCGGTAATAACCGACATCGCGTAATCAAGATATGATGTCCGCATTTCTTCGACTATTCCAATCGGAATTATGCCTCGATGAGCGTCTTTATCTTCTTTTTTTTCTTCGTCTTTACTCCCCTTTTTTGCCATAATTTGTTATTATAATAATACTCTTTTTCAGGGTTTGAAGCAAATAGCAAAAAGCGGGGTTCCGTGATGGTTCCCCGCATTCAAAACTATGTCATTATCATCACGCGGCTCTACCGGCCGCGTTTTTTTGACCGCCGCCTCGCAAGAGCACCGGCGAAGACGTTGGCGACTCCCTTAAGAGATTCGTCCACCCCGAAGACGGTCTGTCTGATCTCTCTCGTGACCGTCCCGTGGAGAGTAAGGGCGTCGTCCTTCGCCTCCTTCCAACTGACACTCCTATCCGTGTTGGTTCCTAAAATCTTTTCCGCCGCCTTATTTATTTTTTCAGCAACCCCGACCGTAACGCGGGCTTTCGCCATCTCCGGCGAAAAATCGAGAAGGTCAACCTTAAGCTCTAGTATCCGATACCCGCAGGGGTTTCGGTATCTATTGAGCATGTGCGCCTCAACGCTCCTTTGAATTTCCTCCTTGTGTTCATGAACGTAGTCGGAGCTGAGATTATTCAACTCGTTGGAGAGAAGCTGATTGATCTCCGCATCCATATGGCGGAGCGCTTCAATCTGGTCAAAATTTATCGCCGTTTTAAGGTCGCCGACGTTGGGTGTGATAAGGCCATAGAACGTCGCGCTCATGCGATCGTCCCGTGTCGGAATCACCTGGAGCCCCTTCTCGTTCCGTGTGCTGAAATGGACGCCTTCCGGCATTTTTTTCAGACACTCGGCAATATCAAATGCCTCGAGGTTAATCCCTTCCGGCGTATTGTCTTTTTTCTTATCCCGTATCAACCACGGGTTTAAGATTACCGGACCGACATCGACAACAAAAATCGGCTCTTTTTCGCCGACAAAACCGAGCCAGTTGGTAAACTGGAGTGCCCGGTTTGCCAGGTTTATCTGGTAAAAATGGCTGGCTGGCAATACAACCGCCACCAACCAAAACATTGTGTTCCGGACCATCTCCAGAGTAGACGATCCGGGAAGGTTCAGCAACAAAACGAGTGTGGCGCCTCCCCACCAAACAACGGGGAACCAGCCATGCTTCCAAAAACTGTAGTTCATGGAATTCATCCCTCTTTTATAAGATCAAATCACTATAATTATACATAAATTATTACAAAAGTCAAGGTCGAACAAAAAAACTTCATGTTATAATTTAATAGACACTGCACCATGAAAATTTATAAGCATAATTTTAATTATTCATGAAAAAGATATTTTTTGCGGCATCTCTTTTTTTTGCCGCACTTGCCCCCGCCATTTTTGTTCAGGCGGCCGACTTTTTGCCCGTTACGCGCGAAGAAGCCGGAAATGTTGCTGTCGGAAGCGAGAGTCTTTTCCATAATCTCTACGTCGGCGGCGGTTCCGTTATTATAAACAGCACTATTTTCGGCGATTTGTTTTCTGCCGGAGGGAGCGTCAACATCGCCGGATCGGTTGAGAAAGATCTTGTCGCGGTTGGCGGAAACATCAGCGTGTCAGGCCCCATAGGCGAAGACGCTCGCATCGCGGGAGGAAACGTATCTGTCAACGCACCCATTGGCGGTGATCTTCTCCTTGCGGGCGGAACGCTCTCTATCGCAGAAAACGCGCCTGTCAGCGGAGACCTCTGGGTCGCCGGCGGCATTGTAAATATGACAAATTTTGTCGCAGGCGAAGCGCGGATCGCCGGAGGCGAAATATTTATCAATGGAACGATAGAAGGTCCCCTTTTTGTCAAATCCGAAAAACTCACTTTCGGCCCAAACGCACGCGTTATGGGACCCATAACATTTGAAGGGAGGGAGGATGCATTCGTTCAAGACGGCGCCCAAATCGGCGGAATTAATTATGTTGAATGGCAAAAATGGAAAGCCGGCAAAAGAGCGGCGTTGGCGGGATTCGGGTTCATCGTTCTTATCAAATTCCTGGGCCTTCTTCTCTCGGCAATCGTCCTTCTCAAACTTTTCCGAAAAAGCATCCGCAATATCGTTGCATCCGCATATCGAACTTTCTGGCAAAACCTCGGTATCGGCATTGCCGCGCTCATCGCCATCCCTATTATCGCAATCATATTATGCGCTACAATGATCGGCGCCTACTTGGGAATGCTTCTCGGCCTTCTCGGGATGCTTCTTGCCGTTGTGGCAATAATCATTATGGTCGTTTTTCTCGGTTCTCTCATCGAAAGATTATTCAACAAAAACAAAGAAATGCCGCTTTCATGGAAAACAGCGCTCATCGGCGCGATTGTCGGAACAGTTCTCGCGTTTATCCCCATTATCGGCTGGCTTGCACTTGCGATTCTCTTTATTACGGTCTTCGGCGCAATTATCCGCGACCTACAGAGCAGGCTTGAGCTTAAATAACAGCCATGAATCTCCTCATCCATCTCATTATAAGCACCTGCGCGGTCATGGTTGCCGCGTATCTGATCCCGGGTGTTGCCGTTGACGGCTGGTTCGCGGCGCTTGTCGTCGCGGTTGTTCTTGGGCTCTTAAATCTCATTCTGAAGCCCATCCTCATTATCCTCACTCTCCCTATAAACATCATAACTCTCGGGCTCTTTACGCTCGTTATCAACACAGGACTCGTTCTCCTTGCTGGCGCAATTGTCCCGGGCTTCCATCCGGGATCGTTCTTCGCCGCGCTCCTCTTTGGAATACTTCTCTCGCTCATAAACATCCTTTTCAAGAAAGATTGAAAATATAGCAACTTGATGCTAGTGTAGCATTTGGCATACTGAAAATGGATGGGGGTTACTATGGACGTTAAATCTTTCCATGAAGCGGCGAAAATTATTGAAACGCAGGGCTTCAAGAGTTTTGCTACCGTTTCACAGCTTGTGGGCACGGAAACAGCGCTTCGCTTCTTATCATGCATATGAGGCGCAGCGTCGAATACATGAAAGGGCTGACGCACAGTGAAGCGGATATCGAGAAATTAATATCCGAGTTTCTTGCACGGGAAATCCCCTCTATTTCCGGCATCTTTTCGCAAAAAAATGCAGGGTTCTATTCTCCGAGATGGTACTGTTTTGACAGCTTCTCGGCGCATACGGTCTATCTTGATGATTTCCTCTACGCGACTGCGGAGCATGCATACCATGCGGGGAAATATGAAGATGAAAAAATAGTACATGCGATCCGGAACGCTTCGTCGGCGCACGAAGCAAAAAAAATCGGGAGCGATCCGTCCCAAAAAGATAAAAGACGCCCCGATTGGCCTGTCGCACGCGTTCCTCGCATGAGACGCATCATACGGGCAAAACATGCCCAACATGAACACGTCCAAAAATGCCTCAAGCAAAGCGTCGGCCTTGTTATTATCGAGGACTCTCCTACTGATTCTTTTTGGGGCCGCGGCCCGGACTGGAATGGAGAGAACATGCTCGGCAAACTTTGGATGGAACTCCGCGACGAGCTTTATTGAACTTTGTCCCAAACCGCCTCCTGTAAAGGCGGTTTTTTGCGACAAACTCTAGACATCGCAAGTCTAGAGTGTGTGAGGATGCTCAAAAAAAAGGACGTGGAGTCCTTTTTTTCGTATAAAGAATTCGTATAAAGAATTGATTACCGTTTTGACCACTGCGGGGCGCGGCGGGCTTTTTTGAGTCCGAATTTCTTGCGTTCTTTGACGCGCGGATCGCGCTTCAGAAAACCCGCTTTTTTGAGCTTTGTTCGCGATTCCTCATCAAGCGCAAGGAGTGCGCGCGCAACGCCTAATCGAATCGCTTCCGCCTGCCCGCGCACGCCGCCGCCTTTTACCAAAACGCTCATGCTGAACTTCCCGGCGCGCCCACGAGAAAACGCTTCTTTTGTAATTGTTTGAAGCTCGTGAGTCGGAAAATATGCCTTAAAATCACGGCCATTCACGGTTATTTCTTCACGGCCGCCCTCGCGAAGACGAACGCGCGCGATAGAGCTTTTTCTCCGCCCCACGGCTTCGGTATATGCGCCGCTTCCTTTTATTTTCTTATCCGTTGTTTTTTTTGTTGCATTCTCCATATTTTTTATCAAAGGTTTATCTCAAGATTCTTCATCATATGCGACCGGAGCTTATTCCCCGGAAGCATTCCGTATACGGCCCTTCGCAACGCTTCTTCTCTCCCGCGGCGCGCAATAAGACGCTCAAGCGTCTCCTTTCTCTGACCGCCGGGATGCCCCGTATAGCGTATATATTCCTTTTTATGGGCTCTTTTGCCGGTGATGAGCATTTTGTCCGTATTGATGACGAAAACTTTTAACGCAGGGTTTTTATGGCGCGTAAATTCTATGCTCTGTTTCCCCATAAGAAAACGAGCGGCTTCGGTTGCAACCCGCCCCATGGTCCGTCCTTCGGCGTCTATTGTATATGATGCATTCATACTTTAATCAACAAGCTGAATAATGGCCATTTTGCTCGCATCCCCTTTCCTTCTCCCGAGTTTGACGATCCGCGTATATCCTCCGGGGCGCGATGCGAAACGCGGCGCAATAGAAGAAATAAGATTCTTCGCTACTTTTTCATCGCGTATGCGGGAAACAATCGTCCTCCGAACATGCAAAGAATCTTTTCTCGCTTTGGATATAAGTTTCTCAACAAAAGGGCGTATTTCTTTCGCTTTGGCCTCGGTGGTTTTTATTTCGCCATGAAGAAAAAATGATCGCGAAAGACTGCGAAGAAGGGCTTTGCGCCCGTCTCGCGTTCGTCCGAATTTTCTATTTTGATTGTGATGGCGCATGTTTGAATTTTAATCGGACTTAAGCGTCATGCCGAAATTGCTGAGCGCGCGGCGGATTTCTTTAAGGCCTTTTTCTCCGAGTCCTTCTATGGCGAGAAGGTCGGTCTCATTTTTGCGCACAAGCCCGCCGACCGTGCGTATGCTCGCGTTCGAGAGCGCATTCGCCGTTCTAGAAGAGAGACCGAGCGAATCAACCCGCGTTTTCAAAAATTCCGTATCTTCGGGCGCGGAAGCAAGCTCGCCGTCGCCTCCCGCACCGCCCTCGGCTGAAGCGGCGTTCCACTTCGGTTCATCGCTCCTAAATCCGATGATGGCGGAAAGCTGGTTGATCATGACCTCAATTGATCGCTCTAATGCCTCCCGCGGCGTGAGCGATCCGTCCGTTTCTATAAATATGCGAAGACGGTTATAATCCGTGCGGTCGCCGACGCGCATATTTTCAACTTCATAATTGACGCGCCGAATGGGCGTAAACACCGCATCAACCGCGATAGTGCCGATAGGAACTTTTGCCTCCTGATGCGTCTCCCGCGGAATATAGCCGAGACCTTTCTCAACCCGAAGTTCCGCCTTAAATGCCGCTCCTTTATCCGTTGTCGAAGCGATATATTGTTCGGCATTCAAAACTTCCACTTGTCCCGGAGTTTCGATGTCTTTCGCCGTGATGTTCCGAGCGCCTTTTATCGCAATCGTAACGTCCTGCGGATCGTCAACGAGCATGCGAAAACGCACTTTTTTTAAATTCAAAAGAATGGTGGTAACGTCCTCTTTTACCCCCGGAATGACGGTAAATTCATGAGGTACGCCTTCAAAACGCACGTTTGTGATAGATGCGCCGGGAAGCGACGAGAGAATAATCCGCCGTAGGCTGTTTCCGAGCGTGTGTCCGTAGCCAGGATAAAGTCCGTCTATTTCATAAATGCCCGTCGGGCCGTCTTCGGAAACAGCCTTGGGTTTTGATGGGAGAATGATATTGTGTTCGGGCATTTTAGTCTTAAAATTAAGGTTAAAAAAATGATTTTATAATTATACTCTGTATCGAGCTTCTTTGCAAGGCTTTTTATTCCCAAAGAGCCTTTGGCATCCGGAGCATTTCTAACGGCTATAAAACTCCATAATCGCGGTAATATCAAAAGAAGCGTCTTTGTCCTTTAATTGCGGTGTAGTCTTCACCTCCGCCTCTCTTTTATCGGGATTGAAAAAAAGCCACGAGGGAACCGATGAATCTTTTTTCTTATGGTCCTCTTCGTTCGGCTCACGGAAAGGCCCTTTTTCAACGCTTCCCGGACGGATTCCGATGATATCTCCCACATGAAGCCGATAGGAAGGAACCGTAACCTTGCGGCCGTTAACCGTTGTATGTCCATGGGATACGAGCTGGCGAGCCATGGGGCGCGATTTTGCAAAACCGAGACGAAAAACAACGTTGTCAAGGCGCGTCTCAAGGTTGGCGTAGAGCGTTGCGGTCGCCAAAGAACCTTTCTTCGATGTCGCTTCTTTTATATAGCGGACAAACTGGGTCTCGCCAACCCCATAGATGTTCCGCGCTTTTTGCTTCTCGGCAAGCTGGATGCCATATTCCGATTTCGGAGCGCGGCGTTTGCCTAAAGAAGAAGCATTCCCGGGTCCGGTCGGTCTTTTGTTGAAAACGCATTTAGGCGAAAAACACTTTTCTCCCTTAAGGAAAAGCTTCTCTCCCGCTCCTCTGCATGTTCTGCATGTTCCGTGGCTAGTCATAGTTATTTATTTTCGGATATTTTTTAAAAAATAGTATCTAAATTTTTAAACTCCCGCTACACGCGCCGCGGCTTCGGTGGCTTCGGGCCGTTGTGCGGAATAGGCGTTTTATCCGCAATCGATGAAACCGCTATCCCTTTTGTTGAAAAAGCGCGGATAACCGATTCCCTGCCGCTTCCGACTCCCCGCACCACGACATCGACTTCCGTCACGCCGATTGATTTCGCCTTGTCGCCCAAAAGTTCCCCCACTTTTGCCGCGGCATACGGCGTCCCTTTTTTGGCGCCCTTGAAACCAAGGCCGCCGCTCGAGATGCTTGCAATGGCATTCCCTTCCTTATCGGTCAGAAGCCCTCGCGTGTTGTTATAGGTTGAACGGACAAAAAGCGTTCCGGTTGCGATGCGCCGTTTTGGAATACGCGCAAGCGCCCGCGCCCGAAGTTCGGGGCTCATCTCATATCCTTTCTTTTTCGCTATGCGTTTTTTTCCCATGATGTTTATTTTTCATCCGCCTTTATGGCAGTCTCGCTTTTTTATTTCTTCTCTACCTTCTTCTTGCCCGAACCCATGGTCTTTCTCGTGTTACCGCGAATCGTGCGCGTGTTTTTCTTTGTTTTCTGTCCGCGCGCGGGAAGATGCTTGATGTGGCGCGTGCCTCGATATGATTGGATGTCTTTTAGGCGTTTGATGTTCCGAGATATTTCGCGGCGAAGATCACCTTCAGTGATATATTCTGAAATGGCATTTTTTATTTTCATCTCATCTTCCGCGCTCAAATCCTTGGGTTTCCTTCCAAAATCAACCCCGGCTTTTGCCAGAATTTCATGCGCGCGCGGTCTCCCCACTCCATACATGGCGGTAAGTCCGATTTCAAGGCGTTTATTGTCTGGTATGTTGATTCCTGAAATACGCATAAGAATGCCGTAAAAATTATAAAATTAACCCTGCCTTTGTTTATGCTTCGTATTGACGCAGATAATATGCAAGCGTCTTTTACGCCGCACCAGTTTGCATTTCACGCATATTTTCTTTACTGACGCTCTGACTTTCATATTTTTCTAATCAGTTGCTCTTTTATAAAAACAGATTATGAGCATCGTGCCGCAAAAACCGGCAACTCGCACGCAATTATGCGCGCGTTTGGAGAAAAATCAAACATGCTCTAGAGCTTGTGAAAAAACTATTGACGTAGCGAGAATTCATGGTGCGAGGCGAAAATGCGGCGAGGAAAGCGAGGAATATTGTTGATATTTTGAGTCTTTC
>JAKEFN010000152.1 GCA_022616085.1 bacterium | reverse complement strand
ATTCCAAAAAGCAGGACGACAACCCATATAGATAAGCAAATTCGCTGCCTCTATCTTCGGTTGGTAATTTCAGCATACGGCTTGCCAGGGCCACCGCTTTTGCGCATTCTCCTTTTTGGATATGCATCAAGATTTTCATGTCGTCCTCCATTCGGTAATATTTCGCGGCAAATTTTTCCGCCCCTTCATAATCACCGAGCATGATAAGTAAATAGACGACATGTCGACCGTCCCCCTGGCCGATTTGTGTCGAAAGCTCGAATTCGCGGCGTGCGGCCTCTTTGTCCTCCCAGCCGAGCAACTGAATGATCGCCTTGACCAGTGCGGTATTCGCCGCATCTATCGTATTATGCTGCCTGCACCATTCGATGTTCCGATCTGCGAATGCGAGCAGTTTCCGATATTGGCCGCGGTAAGTAAATAGGGTGTTCGGCGAGAGTCCCCAAAAAGAGGGCGCCGGCGGTTGATCCACGTCTATGAATGTGCTGTATGTTTTTTCTGCTTCCTCGAATTGGTCGTTAAGCTCAAAAAGTCTAGCGAGACTGAAAGGAATTTCGTTATTTTCCGGAAAAAGCTCCTGGGCTTTCTTTAACCTCTCGACGCCTGCCCGAAAATTGTCAGAAAGTGCGTAAGTTTCAGCGAGCCATGAGTAACCATAGCCACGTGTTGCTATTGTTTGTTCGTTCAGCGTCCGCATTTTTTCGAAATCACGCAGGTTGCGATAAGCGCCGTACAAACTGCTTCTGGCCAGGTTATTAGTTGGGTCAAGTTCAAGGCTTTTCTCCAGATAGTAGGCGGCCATACTGTCGTTGGAGGTTTTCGTTCCCAAAAGGAAGATCATATCTTTATCGTCGGGGTAGTATTTTTCCATCTCTTTCAGGATTCGGCCCCCGGCCTTCTCGCCGTCTTGAACAAATGCAGCCATCGCCCTTAGCAAATAACGCTCTTTTTCGGGAATCCGGTCAACCAGGGTCAGTGCTTTTCGGATTATCTTTTCCTGAT
>JAKEFN010000151.1 GCA_022616085.1 bacterium | reverse complement strand
GGTGATCGCCGCACAACTACAGGGGGATTGCTCGATCGATATCATAGAAGCGCACCACGTCGATAAGAAAGATAAGCCTAGCGGATCGGCCATTGCACTGCGCCATGCAACTGGACAAAAAGAGATTCCTATACACTCCATCCGAGCACAAGATACGATGGGAGACAATACGGTCATTTTTACGTGTGTGGGGGAGCGGCTTGAGTTACGTCATCAAGTCTACTCCCGCGATGTTTTCGCCAGAGGGGCGTTAAAAGCCGCCTCTTTTTTAGTCGGGAAAAAAGCAGGCCTTTATTCAATAAAGGATTTATGGCAACCGTAAAAATAAAAGCTTTTTTCGTCGGAGAAGGGGAACCACTCGCGGTGATTTCGGGACCCTGTGTGATTGAAACGGAAGAGAGCGCTCTTTTCGCCGCCGATTTTCTAAAAAAACTATTTTCTGAACTCGACATCCATTTTATCTTTAAAGCCAGCTACGATAAAGCCAACCGATCTGCCTACCATTCGTTCCGCGGTCCCGGACTAGAAGAGGGGTTGCGTATCCTAGAGAAAATTCGAAAAGAGTTCGACGTTGCCGTGCTCACCGATGTCCACTCTCCTCAAGATGCGACAAGTGCTGGTCAAGTGTGCGACATTCTCCAAATTCCCGCGTTTCTCTGTCGCCAAACCGACCTCATCACAGCTGCTGCGGAGACGGGCGCCGTGATCAACGTGAAAAAGGGGCAGTTTCTGGCTCCCTGGGATATGGGAAATGTGGTCGACAAAATCTTGGCTGCAAACAACTCTCGCATCCTTTTAACCGATCGGGGAACCTCTTTTGGCTATAACAATTTGGTCAGTGATATGCGCACAATTCCGATCATGAAACAGTGGGGTTTTCCCGTCTGTTTTGACGCCTCTCATTCGGCGCAGTTGCCCGGAGGGTTGGGAAATAGCTCGGGGGGACAACGTGAATTTATTCCTACCTTGGCAAAAGCGGCTATCGCCGCCGGAGCCGACC
>JAKEFN010000150.1 GCA_022616085.1 bacterium | reverse complement strand
GGCTCGGCTCGGGGTTGCGGCGCTTCTCGGCATGCTTATCGGGGCGGAGAGGATTTTTGCGGGCAAAATCGCCGGTATGCGCACCTACGCGCTCGTATCCACGGGATCCGCGCTCTTTATACAGCCGGTCGTATATCCGATTTTTGGAGAACTTCCAAAATACTTCAATCTGTTCAGGTCCCCGCACCATCTTGTTCTAGCCGCGGAATCGGACGTATAGTTTTCATATAACGCCAGATACTCGGTGTTTTTTTATATCTTGTCAAGTATATCTTGTCAAGATTGACATTTTATACATTTTATATAAGGTATTACTGTCATTAGGTCCTTGAAAGTGAAAGGAGAAAAAGGTGGAAAATCTTGTGATGATGAAGAGATTGTTCGAAACCGGATCAAAAAACCATTTTTTGGTCTGGGGCAACATTACCGATTTCATAAAGGGAGAGCGGTATGCTTCACTCCGCCAGTATTTACTTGACTGGCTTGTGCCGGCGATGGACATTGTCATCATTTACGATATCTCGGCAGGACTGCAATTTCCGGAGAAAGGGCACGAAGAGCTCTTCAGAGAGGCGACCGGTTTCGTCAAACCGGAGCCGGATGTCGGCAAACATAATACACGCGATATGTCGGAGAAGGAAATCGCGCAGTTGAAACAAGCTGTAGCGAAACTTGAAAACATGCCGGAACCAGAGTTTCCGAAAAAGCCGGACTTATGCCTCCAGCTTATAGAGGGGCTTATGAACGGGTCGTTTCAAAACGGAAACACCGAAAAACAGCACAAGCGCCATAGGGTTGCGCTGATCGTAGAATACGCGGAGACTATTGCGCCCCGAGACGGCGGCGGTCATCTGGATCAGAGTGATCGCGTCAATACGGTGACGCTCCGCCGGCTTGCGGAGAATGCTGAAATCCGCGGAGAATGCGTCGTGATTCTTATCGCGCGAAGCATGGAAGACATGCATGCAAGCATACACGGGCGCGGATCGCTTCTTGCCGCAATTGAAATTCCGTATCCGGATAAGGATAGCAGGCGAGATTTCATCGGCGGCCATCCGGCAATCACAAAGAAGCTCGCCATGAACATCGGTGAACTCGTCAATGCGACCGCAGGACTCTCTCTTCGCGAGATAGAAGACATCCACAAAAGCGTGGATGGGAAGCCCCTCGCGCTCTCCGCCATATCGGCCTCAAAACAGAAAGTCTTCAAAGACCATCTGGGGGATATCATGGAAGTGATGGATCCGCGATGGGGTTTTGAGGGAATTGGCGGCATGAGCCACCTCAAAAGTTACTTTATGGAACTTAAAAAAGGGCTTTTTCTCGGAGATCCGAATCTTGTTCCGCCGGCGATCATACTTATGGGTCCGCCCGGCACGGGGAAGACTGCGCTCGCGGAGGCGATCGCGGGAGAATGGAACGTGCCGTTCGTGGAATTCAAAAATATCCGAAGCATGTGGCAGGGCGAAAGCGAACGAAATATGGAGCGCGCCATACAGATGGTGGAGTCGCTTACTCCGTGCGTTCTTTTCTGGGATGAGTTTGACCAAGAAGAGGCGCCGCGGGGGAGTTATGTCGGGGATAACGGCGTTTCAAACCGCCTTCGCAAGATGCGCTTTAAACTTACGTCAAATCCGAAGAATCTCGGCAAGTTCCTCGTTATCTATGCGACGAACATGCCCGAACTTCTTGACGCCGCAGACAAACGGTCGGGGCGCGCGCAGTGCATCCCCATGCTTTTGCCCGGAGACGGCGAGCAGGAGGATATATTCCGCGTTATGCCTGCTTTATACGACTTCATGACCGATGTCGATTCGTTCACGCCGATTGTAAAGATTTTGGGAGATACCCATGGAGAGTATATATCGGGCGCCGATATTAGGGAGATATCGCTCTCCGCATACCGGATTATGCGTCTCAGGAACGGAACAAAAGTAGAGAAGAAGGATTATACGGATGCCATCGCCGATTTTGTCCCGCACCATTACGCGGGAACGGAAATCAGAGAAATGGAAGAATATGCCGTGCGCGAACGTTCCAGAGAGAGTTTTCTGTCGCTTCGCGGCAAGGAGATTGCGCGCCGGCTTCAAGTGCAAAGAGGAGAAACCAGATGAGCAAGACGAAATTCAACCCTGGCGACAAAGTGGTTGTTGCGAGGGATGCACGAAGCGTTCCGGAATGTTGCTGGAGTCACTACATGAATTATTGGCGAGGGGAGCGCGTGACAATCTCAGAGACGGATTTCGGCGGACCTCATTTATACGCGCTTAAAGAAGACACTGCTGGTTTTAGCTGGCATGAGAGTTGGCTGAAAAGAGAATATGCAAGATCGGGCGAGCCGCTTATTCACTTTGAAGGTGAAACGGCAACGGCGTATCGGAAAATGGGCGATGAGATGGTTCCGGAAAAAACCGTGGATATATCTCATCTTATGAGCGCAGTCATAGGAAGCGAGAATGTTTATGCGAATACTCCCGTTCTTCCTCCCGGCGCCCGCTATTACGAGAAAAACGGCTATAGGGAAATCATCGTGGTTGAGCATCCTCCGCGCGAGCGAACGGTGCTCACGGAAGGAAGAAGAGTGCGGCTTGCATTTCCATATATACTATATTTCTTCTTTTTTGTGAGAGGGGAGCTATCTAATAGCAAGCTTTTTTACCGGGATAAGCCCTTTTTGTCTCTTGATGACCGGCTCTTTATATCAAACCTTAACCATGTGTTTGACTTTGGTATATATAGCGATCTCGGAAATATGTGTATCCCCTATCATCATGACTTTTTATCCAACCGTTACGATTATGAGGGATATGAGGGATATGAGGGACAGATTTCCGTTGCGATGCGGCTTTTTTGGGAAAGTGAATTCAATCTGGAAAAAACCGGCGGAAATTGGGAGCCGGGCATACAGAAGACCGAGAACGGCGACGAGAGATTCGCGGGCGTAGATGCGTGGGCGGAAGCGTCCAAAAAAGATCCGCTCTTTGCGACAAGGGTCGCGTGGAAGCCGGCGTTTTCCGTCCGAGAAGTGTTGTGCAAAATGTTTGAAACGGGCAATGGAAGCAAAAAGAATGTGCAAAGCGCAGACGAACTGATGAACATCATGTATCAAATATAGGAGTATGAAATGAAGCAGGAAAAATTGAAAAAACCGATGATTGAGTTCCCGATTCATCTCAAGGATGAAGAATTTGAAGAACCGGATGACAGGATTTATTATCTTCTGGCGGGAAATGGACTGTTTAAGATACAAAAGACGAGCTTTTATGTTTCGTCAACTCTTGATTTTGAGCCAAGAGTAAAGGGCGCATCCCTTCTTCCGTGGCTCCAAAACCATCGCGCGGGAATCACGCTTATGCTCCCGAAAAAGATGCCGAGCGAGCTCATAAAGCAGGCGCTTGGTTTTTTTCGCGCAGTGGCTCTTAAAAAGGATTTGGAGGGATGCGAAGCAGGAGTGATCCTGTATTGGTCCGATGAGAAGGAAGACTATTTCCTTCATGCGCCGGAACAGAGCGCGTCTCCGGGCCATCTCACATATGAGGTGGGACCCAATCCAGCGGGAAGCCGCCGATTCGGCACGATTCATTCGCACGGGCATGGAGGCGCTTTCCATTCGGCGACCGATCATCATGATGAAGAGAATGATGATGGTGTCCATATAACAATTGGAAACGTCAACACGATTCCTTCTTTCTCGTGCTCCGTCGTTGTTGACGGCGTGCGGGAACAGATAGGTCTTCGAGATGTTGTTGACAATGATGATGAGGTGGCATTTCCCGTTGAGTGGCTCAAGAGAGTCAGAAAAGAGACGATGCCTTATTATGCGGCTCTGCCCGGCGCGCCTCATACATGGAGCGAAGAAGTCAAGAGCAAGAGTGTCAAGCCGAAGGAAAGAGCTCGCATTGGTGGAGTATATAAGTTATGAAACATATAAAAGCAATCGGCTTGGGGGGCATCGGAAATGCCCTCCTGCCGCCCCTCTGCCGTTTTCTCAATTTTGAGTCTGACGAACCGTGGCGCGTAACGCTTATTGACGGAGACGATTTTGAGGAAAAAAACGCGAAGCGGCAGTCATTCGCGGAATTCGGAAATAAAGCGCGAGTGATGGCGTCGTCGCTCGCCCGCGAGTTTACCGAAGTGTCATTCCGTTCCATTTCGGAATTCGTAAAACCGGAAAACGTAGCGGATGTCATAGGGGACGGCGATATCGTTCTCCTTGCCGTTGACAACCACGAAACGAGGAAGCTCGTTTCCGACCACTGCGAGAAGCTTCAGAATACCGTGCTTATAAGCGGCGGAAATGAGCTCACCGACGGAAACGTGGCGGTGCATATCCGAAAGGATGGCGTGAATGTAACGGTCCCCATTACCGCTTTCCATCCGGAAATTCGGAATGCGGCGGGCAAAACGCCCGGAGAAATGAGCTGTGAAGAGCGCGCCGCCCGTCCGGAGACCAAGCAGGTCATCGTGACCAATATGCAGGCCGCGGTATCAATGCTCACCGCTTTCTACCATATTGCGGAAAAGCGGTTCGAAAATGTCGGGGAAACATACTTCGACATCATGGAGAATAAACTTTTAACCAAAGATCGGAGGGCGGTATGAGCCTGCTTAAAAGCATGAGAAGGATGGCGGCGACGCAGGTTGCCGAAGAAGAGTCAGACGGCGGAGAGCCGGATCACTTTATAGTGGTGAGCCACGGGAACAAGGATCCCATCAGGATGAGGGTCGTCGGAAGAACGGCGCAGGAAATCTTTGATGAGCTCAAGCCGACATGGAATCTTTCTGATAAGGAAGAGTTTAATGTGAACGGAGTAAAAGTCTCCGGTGATTACAAGCTGACCGAAAATGACACGACGTTTGAGTTTGTCAAGTTCGGTGGCGAAAAAGGAAACTAACGATATTTGTTCAAGCGGGGTGTCCATGTGGCACCCTGTTTTTTTTTGCCGTTTTTGCTATACTTTTTTTATGGACGATCAGATTGTTTATATAATCGATATGGCGGCTCGGCTCGGGGTTGCGGCGCTTCTCGGCATGC
>JAKEFN010000149.1 GCA_022616085.1 bacterium | reverse complement strand
TGACACTTGTTTTTCCGCTTTGAATAAGACCATACAAAAGTCCGTAGCTCGGTTCCGTTGATCCCGCCACGGGGTCAACGGAATACTCTAAAATGCCTCCTGCGCGCTCCGCAATCGCGTGCAAAGATTCCGGCGTCCCAATTTCTTTGGAGAGCACGTTTAACGCTTCCTCGGTATTCCGTCCATCGTGGATTATTTCTCTATGTTGTTTGTTCATAAACTGGTTCGGTTTTATTATCTCGCGGTTGCTCATCGGATTCAAACAAAAGCAGAGGCCAACGACCGAGAGAGATTTTTCTTTTCCATTCTCCGGCCGTTCCCCAAACTGCATAACTTTGGTTGTGTTTTCGTCCAGCAGCGATGCGGCCAGGTTTGCTCCCCAAAAGTTCTTTTGCTTCCCGCCAATGTAGAGCACAAATCCCGTCCCCAGCGCACACTAAACCAAGAACAACATTTTTATACTCCTGCTCCATTTTGGAACAGCGGTCAACGTCCTCTTGGTCGAAAGCAAACCCCCACGGAGCACGCGATTTGGTCGTGTATTTGAGAAAGACAAATATTTCATCGTTCACTACATATCCTAAAAGTCCGCGCTTCTTTACGGCTCGGCAACGTTCGTCGTCCATGAGACGAACGAGGGCGGCACCGTGATAATACTCGAATTTATCCAACATATTTTAGATGAAATAATCCAACGGCTTTTTATAAATCCTCGCGAAGCGCTTCAATTCCAAGACATCGAGACGTTGTTCTCCGGCCTCACTTTTTGAAACGTAAGATTGCGACCTTTTGAGCAGTTTTGCCGCTTCTATTTGAGATAGTCCGGCGTCCGCTCGCGCCTGGCGCAACTTTTCAACAATCTTTTTATACTCGTCTGAACGTATTGTCTTGCCCATAGGTATATTACCATGTTATATTCAGATAGGGAATATTCAAAGTTAGAATAGTCCGCAATCCGCCGGCTCCGCGCGAGGGCATGGCGGAAGAGGGTGTGGGGGGAGCCGACAAAAAACGGAGCAGATGGTTGCAAAAATTGCGAAGGCAT
>JAKEFN010000148.1 GCA_022616085.1 bacterium | reverse complement strand
CGCGTATATTGGGAGAGCGACCTCAACGTAAACCTCTGTCCGACCGGCGGCATAGACAAAGCGGTGCTTGAGGGCATGGCCGCCGGTATTCCCACAGTAGTCGCGAATGAGGCGTATCGTCCGATCTATGGCGAGTATTGGCACTCGTTCTTCGCGGAACTCCGAAGTCCTGAATCCACGGCGGATAAAATTGAGTTATATTATCATTCAGAACGAAAAGTTGAAACCGCGAAACAATTTCAATTATACATAAAAGATCACTATGAGCTCGGCCCACTTATCGGGCGGATACTCGCAATTCTATAGACATCACATTATAAAATCTGACTTAGAAGGTTCAAAAATGAGAGAAATACGAAGTTTTGGAGAAGATGAAGGGCAAGACTGTTGCCGAAGTGGTTGCGGAGATAGTCGAAAGCGTGAAGTCCCACAACGAATATTGGGATAAGCACGCATATACCTGTTCGTGCGGCGGCAAACTTGTAGAGAAGATTGTCGGCACCAATGGATTTTTTTCATGGACAAGCACGGCGTACAAATGCACCCTGTGCGGAAATGAGAGGGAATACATTCCATCCAGAAGGTTCCTCTTTTCCGAACTTCGCGATAAGGGGATCAAGGAAGTCGGGGACGAGTACCGCTATATGTTTTGGCGGGATTGGTACATCGCATGGGTTATTTTTGGACTCTTTTGGGTCGTCGTATTTTTTTCGCTATACAGAATTTTTTGAAATCAGCCCTTAACCACAGGGCTTTTTTATGGATTTTTTTGTTATTCTCCCAAATGCGCGAGGTCGTTCCAGACCTTGATGCGCCAGCGCGGGGAGCCGTCAACATTTTCGTAATCGGCGATAGTCATGCCGGTATTGTAGAGTATGAATGAAAAATAGAGTCTTTTTGCAAACATAATTGCGTCCTCGGGGCTTTCGCACGCCATGACCGACAGAAGCATTTTTATAAGAAGTCCGTGGCTCACGACGGCGACATTTTTTCCTTCTATTCCGGAGAGAAAGGAGAGCGTTTCGCGAGCCCTCATTTCGAGGTCAAAAGAATTTTCTTCATCGGAAAAGTGCCATTTCGGATCAAGATCATGGGCAAAAATTTGTTGAAAGACGCTTCGCGCATATTCGCCGTTTCTATCTTTGCCGACAAGTTCCGAAGGGCGTTTCACTTCGCGCAGAAGTTCGGAATATACGATTTTTTTTCCGATTGATGATGAAACCGCCTCCGCCGTCTGTGTGGTGCGCCTAAAAGGGCTTGCGGCGATTACGTCAATCGGTATATGAAGGAAACGTTTGGCTATGGCCGCCGCCTGTTCCTCTCCTTTTGGGGAGAGCGGCGTATCAGGGTCTTGATGGATGTTGTCGCGATTGCCGGTTGTTTCGCCGTGGCGGACGAGATATAAGCGTTTGATT
>JAKEFN010000147.1 GCA_022616085.1 bacterium | reverse complement strand
GAGCATAATCTCTATAATCTCTACAGCAAAGAACATACCGATGCGGTGTGGGGCACGGAAGCGCGGCGCGCGCTCCGCGCAGAAGAAACGATCAAAAATTTCAATCTTGCAGGCATAAAACCCCATGATCTTATCATCGTTTTGAAGCCCGGCGAGACTATTCTCGCGCACACCAACGAATTTATCGGGGGAAGGCGCCGCGTGACGACTATGATGAAAGCGCGTTCGTCTCTTGGGCGAAATTTCATAGAAGTTTGCAAGTGCGCCGGCTGGGGCGATGTGGGCTACATCAACCGCTGGACCATGGAAATAACAAACAATTCAAAAAATTACACGATTCCGCTTGTTGTCGGGAGACGGATTGCACAAATAGTTTTTTTTGATACCGGCGATATACGGGATGCCGCGGCGGACTACGCTCGAGACGGCAAATATCAGAGCGCAACCAATATTGAGGAGATCAAACGCGCATGGAAACCCGAAGTGATGCTTCCGCGCATGTATTTGGACAGAGAGGCACGAATTTAAAAAAAACCCCGCCGGAGCGAGGGCGCAAGGAGCGCTATTATGCGATTAAATCAGGGACGTAATTCCTGTGAATTGCGATGATGGGAACATCGCGCATGAATATTTCCGTCTGAATCGGGTGTTGATACTCCCGGAATGCGCCGTTCTCTTTAGTGAAAAAAACGAAGCCGAGCTTCTTTGATATCCCTAGAGCAGGATATAAGTCCCACGGCGTTTCGTAATGAGCTGGTATGACAAGCGCCGCCACCTCGCTTTTCCAAAGGCGCGCAAAGCTCATTCCGATACTTCCGCCCTCAATCTCATAATCACGAAATTTTTTGGCGCCAATATCCGATGACAGCCCGACAATATCGCGTACCCACTCATTATGAACGCTCCCGCGAAGTAACGCGTATCTCTCCGACAAACATATGTCGGTTTTTATCGTGAGCTGCTCAAAATGCTCAAAGTCGCTTATGCGCCAGACGTTTTTTGATCCGGGCCTATATCCATAGATTTCCCGACTCATTACGTCACCTACATACGCCGATTCAATCTCTCCATCAGAAACATTGACAAGGGCGACCATTGTTCCAATCCCGTGAGATTGGCGGCGAACAAAGGCATTGGTTCCATCAAGGGCATCTAACGTGAAATATTTTCCGTCAGCCTTTTTTCTACACGGGATAAACAAGTGCTGGTAGCTGTCTTCGTCGTCTTCTTCGCCTTCTTCGGCGATTATGCCAAAGTTGGGAAAACACTCCTGGAAGATTTTTACGTAAATTTTCTGCGCCGCTTTATCTGCGGTCGTTACGTGATCAATATCTTTGTGAGGATTATCCTTTATGAAAGCCTCAAAAATAAATTGTTCCCGCTGAATTACGACTATCGCGCGCCGAACCGCTTCTTTCATAATTATTCCAACCGCATGGCTCGTCATAGAGCCGTATTCCGCTCCCATTTCTCTTCTCCTTTCTATGTCCTCTACGCCACAAATGTAACATAATTAAAAGTGTCCTGTCAAAAATTAGAAAATATGATACTTTGAATAAAGCTTTCATTCATCGGCCCGGGTGGTGAAATTGGTAGACACGAGGGACTTAAAATCCCTTGCCCTAAACAGGCGTGCCGGTTCGACCCCGGCCTCGGGCACCAAGATAGAACTAATCGGTTCTGAACGGACAGCGGAATGGGCGGCTCAAAGCGCCGCCCATAATTCGGTCTCCGAAAAGCCGTTAAGTTCTGTATTGGTGTCTCTATTTTACCAAACTCGCACCTATTTTCAAAATCGCTAATCTGACGAATCTGCTCGGCTCCGCGCTGGCGCGCGGGCGACGGTTTTGAATGTG
>JAKEFN010000020.1 GCA_022616085.1 bacterium | reverse complement strand
TCGACAAATGTCGAAAGCCGCCTGAAAAAAAGGACGAGAAGCGGAATAAGCACAATGAGCGAAAAAAAGTATACATTCCGGTAATTTCCGTCCGAAAGCAGAAATCCCGCCAAAAAAGGGGCGAACATAATCGCGGCGTTCACGGACGTAAGATACATTCCTCGTATGCCGCCGGTTCTCTCGTTTGTTGAGCTATGCTCGAGAAATATATCCATGAGCGCCACGATGACCGGAAATGAGAGGAGGTGCGCGAGCATGCACGCCGCGAGGATCCATGGATTGTCAAAAAAGAGAATGCCGCCGAGCGCCGCCGCATCGGCGATAAACACCGCGGCCGTAATCCGGAAATCCCCGAAGCGGAAAAGAATCCTCGGCATGAAAATCAAAGAAAGAATGGCAAAAATATTCGCGGCCGGAAAAAGAATCGCCGCCCCCTTCTCTGATAAAAAGGTTTCGATAAAAGAAGAATTCACATAGAGCGGAATCGCATAGTGGAGCGCGGAAAGAAAACCCATGGCATAAATGACATATAGAGAGTTCTTCATATCTTTTTCATTTCATAGAGCGATGCTTATAACTTTATACTCCGATAATCACCGGTATCACAATCGGATGTTTGTTTGTTTTCTGAAAAAGAAATTTTCCAACCGCATCGGTTACATCATCTTTCACAAGATCGAAGTTGATCGGACGCGCTCCCGCCGCGCTTCGTTCTATCGTCTTTGACGCGATAATCCGCGCCTGATGCAGGAGGTCCTGCGATTCGCGAAGATAGACGAAGCCGCGCGATATGATATCGGGAGATTTTTTCACCGTGCCGGCCCGGGTGTCGAGAATCGCGATAATGACGAACATCCCGTCGGTCGCAAGCGCTTGCCGATCCCTGATAACAACATCTTGCATATCTCCAATCGAAAACCCATCTACCATCATAAGTCCGGCTGGAGCGCGTTCGGGGCGCGCATAAAACGTTTTTCCTTCGTCGGCAATTTCGAGCACCATGCCATTGTCGGGCACAATGATATTTTCCCGAGGAATTCCTGTGCTTGCGGCAATATCCGCATGGACCGTAAGCATATAATGATAACCGTGCATCGGCATAAAAAACATGGGCTTGATATGGCTTATAATCCAAGCCGATTCGTCGCGATTCGCATGCCCGCTCGAATGCACATCGCTCGTCTGGTAGTGAATGATGCGAGCGCCCTGCCGCGACAGATTGTCTTTGAGCTTCTGAACGCTCCGCTCATTGCCGGGCACAATGGACGAAGAGAGAAGGACGGTGTCCCCTTTTTTAATCTGAACGTGCTTATGCCGCTTGTCGGAAATTCTCATAAGTGCGGAAAATTCCTCGCCCTGCGATCCGGTTGCAAGCACAACGACTTGCCCGGGCGGATAATTTTCTATTCCGTCAATCGGAATAATCGTCTTGTCTTCTTTCAAAAGGCCGAGCTGTTTGGCGACTTCCACATTTGTTTTCATGCTCCGCCCGTCAACGGCTATTTTTTTGCCAACGCGCTCGACAGTCTGGATAATGTTTATCGCGCGCTCCAAGAGAGACGAAAACGCCGCAACGACGAGCCGCCCATGCGTTTCCTTGATTATCTTGTTTATATTCTCCTGCACGAGCCATTCGGGAATGGAAAAACCCGGGCGCTCCACGTTGGTCGAATCGGACATAAGCAATAAAACTTTCCGTTTTTCAAATGTCTTGAAACGCCCCTCTTCGTCTTCCGAAGGCACGCCGTCCTTATGGTCGAGCTTCAGATCTCCGGTAGCGACAATATCCCCGTAAGGCGTCCCGATGATAACGCCCATGGCATCCGGAATAGTGTGCGTTACGGCAAAGAACTCAGCGGTCAAATCGCCGAGCTTCACGCGCTCTTCTTTTTCCACGACGCGAATATCAAGCGGCGGAAGGTGCGGAAATTCTTCCTGGCGCTTCTTGATAAGGACGGTTGTGAGGTTGCGCGAATAAATCGGAGGGTTGCCGAGGCGCGGAAGAATATAGGGTATGCCGCCGACGTGATCGAGGTGCCCGTGGGTTATGATGATGCCTCTGATTTTATCTTTTCTATCCTCAAGATATTTCGTATTAGGAAGAATATAATCTATGCCGGGGGTGGAATCTTCGCGAAATTGAAAACCCGCATCGATAATAACGATATCGTTTTTATATTCGATGAGAGTCATATTTCTTCCGACTTCTTCCACGCCTCCCAAAGGTATTATCCGGATATTGTCCCCCGCGGGCGGCACCTCCGGATGCTTCGCCGAACGCCTTGAGAGAGGGCGCGTTACCGCCTCCGTTCCGATCGACTGCGTGCTTCGAGATCGGCCGCCGCGCGCGTGGCGAGATACTCCGCGGCGTGGGCTTCTCTCCTGCTTCGCGTCGGGTCCACGTCTCGAATGCCCCCCGCCTGCAGATATTCCCGAATGCGACGGGGCGCGGCGAGACTCTCCGGAGAAACGCGGCGGACGCGCGGACGGTCCGGACGATCTCTGCGCGCGCGACCTGCTGGCGCCATTCTCCCGTCGAGAGAACGGTGAACCTCCTCCGAACGAAGACGGTCTTCGTCTCATATTCTGTTTGTCATCTTGTATCATAATATTTTTCTCTTTGAAGCCTTCTCGGCGATTTCAAGAGATTTTTTAGATAATAAATAATAGTTAATATTTTTTGCTTTTCGAGCGTGTTCAAGCGGAACAATTAATCCGCAAAAATAATGAACGTCTTTTTCGTTTCAACAAACCATTCATGAACATTCGAGAATCGATCCGCCGCCACCGTAATGGGAGGAAGCGCAACGCCCTGAAGTTTCGGGGTAATTATATAGATGAAGTCCGGAGCGTATACGAACGCCGCGGGCGCATCATCCATAATTTCTTTTTCAAATTCATGATAGAGTTCGTATCGTCCCTCCCGCGAAACGGACGTTCTTGCTTTTTCGAGAATTCTGTCTGAAGAAATACTCGTATAGAGCGCCACATTCAGTCCGGGATCAAGCCTCTGCGAAGAATGCCAGAACGCATAGAGATCGGCATCGCGCCCCACGATTTCGCCGAAAAAAAGAGCATCATACTTTCGAGGACGGATAACATTCTGTTCCAAATCTCCTTTCTCAAATATCTTGACATCCACCGCCGCGCCAAGCTCTTTCCATTGCCCCGCAATGAGAGTCGCCGCTTTTTTAAGCTCCGGCGCATCGGAAGTTGAAATGGAAAATGAAAGCCGCTCCACTCCCGCGCTCGTTTTCTTCATCCAAATTTCTTCATCTTCGTCAAATACCCAATCATTCCGTTCAAGAATGGCGCGGGCGTTGGCAAGCCGCGACTCTTCCCTCTCGCCACCTTCTTCATCGCCTGTATTCTCATCTTTATTCACCTTCATTGCATCCAAAAAGCCCGATGCTTCGCTCTTCTCCGAAAAATAACCGAGTGATCCGGGAGGTATGGGACCTATGATAGGAGTTCCGAAACCGGATAGCACTATATTGATGACGGCGTCTCTGTCGAGAGCCGCGACAAGCGCTTTCCGCACGGCAATATCGGCAAAAAGAGGCGCTTGGTTTTGGTTGAAAAAAACCGCGAATATTCGAGGCAGAGGAGCCCGCACCATATCTATCCCGCCCTCCCGAAGCGCGGCCGCACTCTGCGGCGAGATAGCGTTTATATTTTGAACGGTATCGTCGCCAAAAAGGGATATAAGCTCGTCTTCATTTGAAACAAAAACGATGCGGAGGCGTTCGATATACGGTTTTCCGTGGATATAATTTTCAAACGGCGCGAGCTCGATATATTCCGGCACGTCCGAAGAGTTCCGTTTTATCTTTTTGAACAAATACGGACCGGATCCGACGGGTTCGATATTTTTTTCGCTGGATGCAAACTGTTCGGCGGTCGTATCTTTCCATATATGCTCCGGCAAAACGCCAAGCGTCATATTTTCCAAAAACGGCGCGTACGCCTGCGTCAGGGCGAATTCCACTGTGCGATCGTCTTTTTTCGAGACGGAAATTCCTTCGAAACTTGCGCGTTTCGGGCTTTTGAACGCGGGATCTTTTGCTCTGCTTACAGTAAATACCACGTCATCGGCAGTCACTTTTTCTCCGTCATGAAAATAGATGTCATCGCGAAGCGCAAATGTATAAAGAAGACCGTCTTCGGAGATGTCATAGTCCCGAGCGAGATCGGGTGCAAGCGATCCATCGGGCGTAATGCGCAGAAGCCCCGAATACAGAAGAGCCGTGGCATCCCGATCCGCATCGGATACGGCAAGAAGCGGGTTGATGAAGCGGGGCGTCCCGATAACGCCTTCCGAAAGCTCTCCCCCATGTACCGGCACCTCTACCATAAGCGCATCCGAGACGGTTGCAACAAGGCCGACCATGCCGATAACAAAAAGAGCAGTGACCGCCTGAAACATGCGATATTCGCCTCTCGAAAACGATCGAGTAATGATTTGAAAAAAAGAAAATTTTTTTCTTTCCTCCGGATAGGGTTCTTTTGGGAAATCTGAAATATCTTCTTCCATGAGATTCTGATTGTTAAACAGCGTCTCTCCGCGTCTTTTGACGAAAACACGCCACCTACGCAGAATATTTTGAGAGATGTGTAATTAAAAGAGAAATGCGGCGAAAGCCGACAAAGCAAAAAGTATTGCAATCACAATAGTCGCTTGGAACAGAGTACGGTCAAAACCGCGCCGCGTAGTGTGCGTTACGCCGCCATCGCTTCCTCCGAATGCGCCCCCGAGGCCTGCACTGCTTCTCTGGAGAAGAATTGCGGCAATCAATAGGACGGAAAGCGCAATCTGCGCCCACGGCAAAATTGAAAGAAATAATTCCATAAAAATAATGGTTTTTTAGGAGAAACGAGGTTTTCACCCGTACTTAATCCACAGTATAGCAAGACCCAAAAATTATGCAAGCAGGGTTCCCCACAGTTCCCAAAAAAGCCTTTTTTGCCATTACGGCAACAGCGTGCAATAATAAAATGACTCTATGATTGCCATTTATAAAAAAATGGTCAAGGATGAGAAGCTTGTTATGCTTCCGGAATTCAAGGCGGGGACATGGATTCATGCCGAAGACCCCACCCCTGAAGAACTGGACAGGCTCTCCGAGATGGGCGGCCTTGAACGCGATCTTCTCTTCGATGCTCTTGACCCCAATGAGATACCCCGCGTTGAATCGAGCGAATCGGTTACATACGTCTATACGCGCGTGCCGGCAGAGGAAAACGGGCGCGAAACAACGCACACCATGCTTGCCGCGATCGGGCCGGACTTTGTTTTGACATTCTCTCAAAAGCCGCTCCCCTTTATTCAAAAATTCACCAACGAAAAAATATCATTCTCGACGACGCAAAAAACGAAACTGTTTGCGCAGATTTTCACCCAGATCAATCTGACCTATCAGTCGCACCAAGGAAAAATCGCAAAAACCGCCCGCAAAATGGCGCGCGAGGCGGAAGAAATACAAAACGAGGACATACTCGAACTTATTAAATATGAGCGGATACTGGACGAATTCCTCTCCGCCCTTGTTCCGACAAACGCGCTCCTCAAAAGTCTCCTCGGAGGGCGACACTTCCCGCTTTATGAAGAAGACAAGGACCTTATCGAAGACCTCATCCTCGCGAACGGACAGATTGTCGAAACCTGCAAATCGAACCTCCGGCACATCGCGAATACGCGCGAGGCATATTCCACCATCATTACAAACAATCTTAACCGCGTTATCAAACTTCTCACTTCGCTCACAGTCGTTATTAACGTTCCTATTCTTGTTACCGGGCTATTCGGCATGAATGTAGGGCTGCCGCTTGCGGACGCGCCGCATGCGTTTGCAACAGTCGGCGGCATCGCGCTCGTGCTTTCCATAATCGCGCTCGCCATCTTTGCAAAGAAAAAATGGCTCCTATGAGAGAGAGCCTCGAAGGCGTTCGACGCGAAGGATGCGGTCAAACGCGAGCGACATCGCCGCAGTGCGGAGAGGGATATTCCTCTCTTCCGAGAGTTTTGAAACATTACTGAACGCTTCGGTCATTTTTTGCTCAAGCTTTTCATTCACCACGGCAAGCGGCCAGTAATCGTTAATGGAATTCTGCACCCATTCAAAGTAACTTACGATAACGCCCCCTGCGTTCGCGAGCGTGTCGGGGACAACAACGATTTTCTTTTCGGCAAGAATAAGGTCGGCATCCGGCGAAACCGGCGCGTTCGCCATCTCAAGAATAATTTTTGCTTTGATGTCCCGCGCGTTCCCGGCATGTATTTGGTCTGATATCGCGGCGGGAATGAGAATATCGCAGGGGCTTGCGAGAAGCTCCTCGTTTGATATTTTTCGAGCGCCGGCAATCTCCGGCAATCTCCGCGACGCTTCGCCTTTGACAAAGCCCATGTCAATTCCATCCTCGGCGTATAACGCGCCGCGCGAATCGGAAAGTCCGACAACTTTGAATCCCCATTCGTGAAGTATCCGCGCCATATTCCCCCCGACATTTCCGAATCCCTGAATGATGACGGAGAGGCCTTTCTCCGGAAGCCCCCCTTTTTTCAAAAGCTCGCGGAGGACATACGCGCCTCCGAGCGCGGTCGCTTCGGTCCTGCCTTTTGAGCCGCCAAGTTCAAGCGGTTTTCCGGTTACCACGGCGGGCACGAAACGGCCTTTTATCTTAGAATACTCGTCAACGATCCACGCCATGATTTTCTCATCGGTATTGACATCCGGCGCGGGGATATCCATTTCGGGACCGATGAAGCGATGGGTCTCC
The DNA here is from genome assembly GCA_022616085.1 of bacterium. Lineage (GTDB taxonomy): Bacteria > Patescibacteriota > Minisyncoccia > Phycocordibacterales > JAKEFN01 > JAKEFN01. The sequence continues at coordinate 557 of JAKEFN010000020.1, read as the reverse complement.
CTGATGAACGCGCGAGAGAGCCGCTCCAGTTCGGTTTCGGAAAGCGTCCCCGGGTCAACCTCAATGCCTCCTTTTGCGCCGCCGAAAGGCACTCCTACAAGCGCGCATTTGACCGTCATAAGAAACGCGAGCGTTTTCACTTCATCAAGGTCAACATCGGGATGGAACCTGATGCCGCCCTTCGTGGGGCCGAGAGCATCGTTATATTGCACGCGATAGCCGTTGAAATACTTTACTTCGCCATTGTCCATCCGCACCGGAATATGAAAAGAAAGCACCCGCTTCGGCGTATTGAGAAGCTCTAATTCGTCCGGCTTATACATTACTTCTTCCGACATCTTCGTAAGCCGGATATCGCAGTCTTTGCAAATATTTTTGTCTTCTTTAATAGAAAAAGTAGCCATGAAATAATAATACCAGATAAAAGCGAGTATAAAAAGCAACCATAGTTGACAAACTAGAGCTTGTGAAAAAACTATTGACGTAGCGAGAATTCATGGTGCGAGGCGAAAATGCGGCGAGGAAAGCGAAGAATATTGTTGATATTTTGAGTCTTT
>JAKEFN010000146.1 GCA_022616085.1 bacterium | reverse complement strand
TTGGCGACGGGAGCGATATTATTATCGGCAATCATAGCGTTGTTGCCGATGAGACGAACGAAAGAAAACGAAACGAAAAGAAAGGAAACATATGAGCAATACAAATAAAAAAACCAAACCTTCCGCAGTAAAGCGGAGAGAAAAACGAAATATCGAAAACAAAAAAGACAAACCGATTACTCCGCTACCGCCGGCGAGAATCGTATTCTCCCGGCCAAAGAAATAACGAAAGGAAAAACGAAAAAATGAAAGAACGCGTTATTAGGTTAATTCTTTTTGGTCTTGCCGGCGCGGGCTTAGTTGCAGGTTTAGCTGCAAAGCAACTAACAACAACCGATGATAATTCAAAGTCAAAGGTCTTGATAAATACTCATGACATGTCGCCGCCCAAACCGCTGCTCTTAATGCCCGCGCCCAATAGAGAGTATCGCGGACGAACATATCGTCGGCGCGACGATCTAAGTCCCGTTATGTATGAAGCTACTGCGCTAAGTCGCACTATCGCCATAGGAGCTAACGGACAAGTTGTTAAGGGCAAAGACGCTTGGGCGGTTTTTGGAAAATATCCAAACGGTTCCGTTTGGATGATGAATTACGCTCGGGAACAATGGCAAAAGGACATTGCGGAAGGAACGTTGGTTGAAGTAAAAGATAAGTAAAGGAAAGTTGCTTTATGACTTCCGAACAACAACGAAAGCTCGCCGAAGCTCAAATTGCGTTGCGCGCAGAGCTAATCAAAAAAAGAAGAGAACGCATAATAGCGACCCTAGAAGCAAATAGAGTCGTTCGAGCGAACTCTACGGAAACAAAAGAGAAAAAATAACCATGTCTCTCCAATCCCGCCCGTCAACCTGCATCGGATGCGTTCTCCATGACAATCGTCTTTGTACGGGATTCGCATCTCCGTTCGGAACGGGGTCGTCGGGGGTTATGGTTATTGCAGAAGCTTTAGGAGAATGGGAAGCGCGCGAATCGAGGCCGCTGGTTCCGAAAGCTCAAGCGGGATCGGTGTTTGCGCGAGCATTGCGACGAATGGCGCTTGACGAACAACAGTTCGTTATCATTAACGCTGTTAATTGCCGTCCGCAAGGAAATAGGTTGGAGGGAGAATGGTACGAAGAAGCGGCGATTTCTCATTGTAAGCAATACGTTGATCGCGCGATTGAGCGATTTCAACCGCGCGCAATCGTTGCGCTCGGCAATGTGTCGCTTCGAGCCATAGCAAGACAACCAGGAACGACTGTTACAGCTTTGCGGGGATATTGTCTTCCAGCGATAAGCTATCAACCTGACGGCAAACCCATCCCGGTCGTTCCCAGCTACCATCCGTCGTTCATCAGCCGAGGAAACGAGCGTTTGCTCGGGGTGTGGATGCATGACATTGGGAAAGCGATCAAGATAGCAAGCGGAAAGCTGAAGGAAGGAATCGATTTTCTTTACGATCCATTCAGCCGCAACAATCCTCTTAATTACGTTACTCGTCCTTCGGAAGACTGCATACGCGATTTTTTGCAAAAGCTGGAAAGCGATCTTGGGTTGCTCGTTGCTTATGATATCGAAACGTCGTTCACCAAAAATAAAGGCGAAGACGAATACGAGATCATGGCCGACGATCGAATCTCTCAAATTCAATTCTCCCTCGCTCCCGGAACCGGAATCGCGCTCCCTTGGAACAACGATACATTTAACCTTAGCAAACGTATCTTTGCCGGCAACAATCCCAAAGCCGGCCACAACGCATGGAGATTTGACAACCCGATTCTTCGCTCAACGGGTATTTCCATCAACGGAACTGT
>JAKEFN010000145.1 GCA_022616085.1 bacterium | reverse complement strand
TGGCTGGCCGGAATAATCCTGGGGTTTTGCAAAACAGCTGAATTCCGACACGACAAAACAAGAATGATAATGCAGTTGTCTTCAGTCATTATGTTCGCCGGATTCGGGGTAATGCTGTTTTTTCCTGCCACCGAACTACTCAGTGTCGGTATTCTTTCGGCAGGAACAATACTCGGCGTTTCAACTCTTTTGTGGAACGCGCCGCGAATACTTAAAAACATCAAAAAAAACTGGAGTGAAAATGGTGAGTGAACCATATAACCCGCAGAAACCCTTCATGGGTGAGATTGAACGGAGAATCAAGCGCACATGGGAAACGCCCCATCTTGACGTCAGAAAAGACGGCACGCGGAAGGTTGTCCGTTTTAAGAAGCCGCAGAGTGCATTTATTGCGAACACGGACGGTATCGGGGAAAAAGGATATCTCTATCTCTGGGATCGCGGGCTTTACTCCATTGCGGCGATTGATTCGTTTGCCATGGCGATCAATGACATGGCGCGCGACGGCGGCGTTCCAGTTCTTGCGGTGGCGAATTTTCTTTTGCCGGAAGACAACACTCGGGCGGTACGCGAAATACTTTCGCAATTTGACGAAGAGTGCGCACGGAGAAACATCGCGCACGCGTACGGAGACACCGCGGTACATATGCACTCAAAGGTATTTGAGGTCATTACAACGCTTTTCGGAATACCTCGCCCGATCCGGACAAAAATGATGCCCGGCGAGTCCCTCATCGGTCTGTCGAGCAACGGGCTCCACTCAAACGGCTTCTCAAAAATCAAAGACCAGTTTGGAGATATATTTGATCCGGCGTTCATTATGCCGACAATAATTTATTACGACACGATTGCCGCACTGCGGGAAAAACACCGCATAAGCGGCTGCGTTCACATTACCGGCGGCGGATTCACAAAGATAAAAGAGCGCTTATGCCGCATTGGCGGAAATGCTGACGCGCACATTTTGTTTCCAAAAAATTTCAATCCATCTCCTATTTTTAACGAAATCCGCGCGAAAGGCGTCTCCAGCTACGATATGTACCGATGGTTTAACTGCGGTATCGGTTTTGTCATCGCCGTGCCGGAGGATGCCGCACCGCGCATCTTAAAAGACGTGCCTGAGAGTTTTGACATCGGCTATGTCACGGAAGGAACCGGGCAAGTCCATATCAAATCATACTTTTCGGGAGAAATGATTACATATTAGCCGCAGACCGTTCTGCGGTTTTTGTTTATCCTAAAACATCTTCCGTAATGGGGTCATATTTATAAAGCATTTTTTTTACTCGCTTGCCCACAACATCATAGAACCGTTTCGCAGGAAGTCCGCCGGCGTACATAATAGGCCGCATGGCGAAAACCATCTCCTTTGTTATAACCGCACCTTCGGGAATATCCGCCCCTGCCATAAGCGACTTGTTGAAATAAGGACGGAACATGTTGTTCGCGCCCTCAAGCTCTTTTTCCTTCGTTCCGTAAAATGGCATAGCATCAACCGTTTTATGTTCCCTGTTTCTAACCGCAGAAACCATGCGCTTGAATTCATCCGGCGTCATTGATACCTTGTGATCCGCCCCCCAAAGGTCTCGTCCGAATGAAAAATGTTTCTCTATAATTCTTGCTCCCAGTTTGACTGCCGCGAGATCCACCGCGAAGTCACCAACCGAATGGTCCGAGAAGCCGATAACGACATCCGGATACTTTTGGGCGAGGTGTTCAATAGTTCCGAGGTTAAAATACTCAAGCGGACACGGATATTGACTGATGCAGTATAGAACCGCAAGCGGTGCGCCTTTCCCGCGGATGTGTGAGACTATTTCGTCCAATTCCGCAAGGCTCACCAACCCGCTTGAAATGATAATGGGCTTCCCTGTCTCAATCAAAAAATCGAGCGTCACATAGTCCTGCACATCGCCGGAGCCGATTTTCCAAAGAGGGACGCCCAGCTTGTGAAGCTTCTCCGCCGCTTTGCGGCTCATCGGGGTGGAGAAAAAAATAATGCCTCGCTCATCGCAGTGTTTTTTAAGAGGCTCCCAAAATTCATGAAGCGGCGTTGCATTCATGTTGCGAGTAATCCACTTCACACGGTCGCTCCCCTTGAAGTGCGGCGAGACAACAGTAAGTCCTTGCAAAAATTCATCCTCGAGTTCGTGCGTTTGAAATTTAACCGCGTCCGCGTCCGCGTCCAAGGCAGCATCTACAAGCGCTTTTGCATTCTCAAGATATTCGGCGATAGGCCTCTCTTCTTCGGTCTGTATGAAATTTTTTCCTATTTCGGCGATAAAAAAAACAGCCTCGCCGCCGAGCGTTTTTTTTGTGCCAGGAATAGAAATGATAGCGTTCATATAAAAAATATGTCTATTATAGAATACTTACTTTCCACCCGCAAACCAAAAGGCAAGGAGATGGGCAAGATTCTTTTCTTTCCCGTGAAAACCATGATCCGCACCCCTGATGATTTCGTAGCGAGGCGCGGGGTTTTCTTTTTTGAGAATATTCACAATCCGCGGCACGTCTCCCCACGCATACTCGTCGCGGTCGCCATAGACGACAAGCGCCGGCTTCTTTATGGATTTTAAATGCCTCCAGAGCGGCTTTTTTGAAAGCTTCACATTATTGATAACCTCGTAAAACGGGAATGTGTTGTAGTCCCCGTCCGGATTTCCAATATCATAAAACCCTTGATACGAAAAGATATTGTCCGGAAGCATCTCGGGCATAATCTCTTCTCCGCGCTTTTCCTTTATCCGTTTGCGCGCCAAAGAAAGAAGCGAGTGAAATTTCTTCGGCCCAAGGAGGTTGTAATAAATACCGACGTCGTCGCCTCCGGCGAGAAGCGCATACGCCGAGACGCTATTTTTCGGTTTATAATAATTATATACGCAAATTTTGTTGGCTCCTGTGGACTCGCCGACAAGATATGTCGTTTTGATGCCGCACTTCCGTGCAAAAGCAAGCGCACCGTCAATATCTTCCACACACTCCTTTATCTGTTCATACGCCATGCCGAAACGCTTCTTTTTTCGCGCCCGTCCATGCCCTGCGTATATTTTTTTGATAATATGCGCCCCGCGGTTGTTGAAGTAGAGGGATGCAATGCCTTTTTCCGCAAGGATAGAAGCGGTTTTGAGATTGTCCTCTCCATCATAAAAAACCGACGACGACCCGTTCCCGTGCAAAAATATCGCGACAGCTTTCGATTTCCCCTCCGTATAATAGAGTCCGGGAAGCGCCAATCCATCCTTCGTCTTTATTTCCACAAATTCCGGTTTCATAAATATATAAATTCTCACCCCTCACTTACTTGTCCCTTCGGCAGGAATCGAACCTGCATTAAGGGATTAGAAGTCCCTCGTTCTATCCATTGAACTACGAAGGGAAAGGACAAGTAAGTGAGGGGCGGGCCTGCATTATCCCGCCAAGACGAGCCGTTCCCCGCCTGCTCGCACCCGTTATGATACCATGTGTCAAAGCTCGGGCAAGAGAAAAACCTCGTCCATAGGACTCATTCCGTTCGGGGTTGAAGTCCCTTCCGCGCCGATGCCGGAGGGCAAAACGGGCTCTCGTTCTTTATATAAAGCCTCAAACTCCTCGCTTTTTTTCTCGAACTTTTCAAGCGTCAGAAGAAGATCTTCTTTTACCTTTGGCAATTCGGAGTGTTCCGAGGAAAATTCTTCTATGAAAAGCCCGGCGGAACTGATGCCAAGAAAAATACGGACACCCGCGATCGAGATCGCCGCAAGAAGAGCCAAAAAAACAATGAGAAGAAACGCCCAATCCCGATAGGGGTGGAGCGACAAAGACAGCTTGTCTTTGTCAAAATATGCTCCATATTTTGCAGTTATGCCGGTAAAAAAATTCTTAAAAGATTCCATAATTATGCGTCAACAAAACTGATAAGCCGAATTGTTCCGCGCACATCCCACAGATCATTCCCGGTCCCCTTTTTCCTTTCAAAACTAATGGACGGAAAAACAATTCTGTAGGGCGTGTGTTCCATAAGCGCCGAAAAATAAAGCACATTTTCAAATGATCCCTCGCCAAAAACAGCAATCTCAAGTGTGTCATCCCTTTTCCCGACCGACTCGATGGTGAGAGTAACGCCCGCGTGCCTCCCCAGCGACTCAATTTCTTCGATGAAGTCAAGAACAGACTCTCTGTTGATAAAAAAAGTCTCCAAACGGGCGCGTTCTTCCGCTGTATTATCGAAAAAAAACTCAAGGTCTCTGGTCGTATCATCCCGAAGCGAGAGCGCCTGCAGTTCTTTAAGCATTGCTTCATTTTGCTCTATTTTATTCTCGAGAAACACCCACTCAAAACCGAAAAGGCTAAGCGCCCCCACGTTAAGTGCGATAGCAAGCGCAAATATTTTCTGTGTTGTGCGGTCGCGAGTTTTTTCCATTATTATAATATTATTGTTTATCTTCCGGATTCACCGTAAGCACCACCGAAAAAGTCGCGCCTCTTTCCGCGGCGAGGCTTCCAAACGGCAGATCAACAGCAGAAAAATTTTTTTCGACTTTCAAAGAATTTTCGAAATCTTTAAGGTCCCCGCGCGTTTCTGCGGCTCCATTGACGCGGAGAACTCCTCCCGCCCCTTCAGCAGTAAAGAAAAAACCCGAAAAAACAATTCCTTCATTCTTTGCTTCAAGCACGCTTTGAACAATTGCATCCATAGAGGGTTGAGGTCCTTCCGAGAGAAGTGCAATTTTTTTCTGTAGGCTCTTAAGCTCACTCTCACGGTCAGCGTCTCCCCCCTGGCGAGCCTCCTTGAGGCTTTCAATATATTCCTCGACAGACACGTTCTTTTGCATGGAAAGAAAAAGAGTCGGGGCAATAAGAACCGCGGCGGAGATGATAAGAAAAAAGGCAAGGACAAAACACAGTGTGCCGAAGCGGAAGTAATATTCCTTTCGTATTTTTTTCTTTTCTTCAAGAGATAAAAGATTGATCATGGAAATTCTATAGAAAAATAATTCTTTATACGGGCGGAAGGGCAAGCCCGATTGCGGCGGCATACGAGAGGGATTCGTCGCGAGAAAGAGATGGGATTGAAATATCGAAATCAACCGCGTTTATCCACGGATTCGCGTGGGAAACAGGCACTTTCGAATGCGCTCTGCCATATTCAGCAAGGCCGTCAAGCGTGCTGCCGCTCCCGCTCAAAATAATCCTCTCGATTTTTTCCCGTTCTTTGCCGCTTTCATCTTTGTGGGTATGCCAATATATAAAATTTTTGTGTATTTCTTCCCAGATACGAGACGCGAATTGAGAAGCGACCTTTTCATCCGCATCCGTCTTTTGAGCAGAGCCTTTCCTCGCTACTTCAAGCTCTGTCGTGAAACGAACCCCGCCGCCGCTTGCAATAAAAAGTCGTGTTTCCAGATCGCCGACATGAACAACCATCATTGTTGCCAGGTCTCCTTCTCGAATAACCGACCGGGCGATGGACTGTGTTTCGGTTTCCAAAACGACGGGAACAATGCCGGTATCTTCAAAAAGAGAAAGAAATTCGGAAATAAAATCCTTTGACGCCGCGGCAACCTGAACAGTTAACCCTCCCCCTTTTATGTCTTCGCGGATAATCCTATAATCAAATTCAATATCTTCAGAAGGAAGAGGCACGTGCTCTTCAAGCGAAAGCCCAATACTCCCTCGAATTTCGCTTTTCTTCATAGGGGGGAGATCAAGGACGACCATGAACGACCGCTTCTGCGGAAGCGCGGTTCGGACATACCGAAAACCGTGCTCTTTGTGCAATCTCGACAATATTTTTTTTATCGAATCTGATCCCCCCCCAAAATCAGAGTTTATATTCCAATCAGGAATTGCGGCGCTTCCGAATCGCCGAAGCTCGTGGGAATATTTGATGCGATGGAGTTCAAGGTGCCGAATAAAGCCGTCTGCTATATCAAGCCCGATAACCGACGCCTCGATCAACCGAGGCGGAGGAAAGTAGTTAAAAAAAATATTATCCTCAAGGCGCATATATACAGTATACCTCATTCACATACTACTTAAAAAGAAAAAAGAGAACGATAAGGATAATGAGGAGAAGTGTTCCGATATTGAAGTATTTGAAGAACATAAGCGCGATTTTTTCTCCATACAGTTTTGTGATATATCCCACGGCAAAAAAACGAAGCGGGCGCGACAGGGCGGAAGCAAGAAGAAAAACCCAAAAATTTATTTTAAAAAGACCGCCCGCTATGGTAAACACCTTATAAGGAATTGCGGGCAAAAATCCGGACCAGAATATCGCGGAAAACGCATTTCCGGCGTAAAGCTCTCTTGCTGATTTCATGGCGCCCTCAAGATGGTAGAGGTCGACAACACGAGATCCAAAGCTCTCAAAGAAAAGATATCCCAATAGGTAGCCGAAAACGCCGCCCAAAACCGACGCAACGCTCGTAATCATGGAATAATAAACCCAGCGGCGAGAATCCGTCATGAGTATTCCCATGAGAAAAATGTCAGCCGGGATAAGGAGAAACGAGCTTTCGGCAAAAGACACGAGGAATAGAGTCCATTTTGACTTCTTGGTGTGGGCGTGCGCAAAAACAAAATCACGAACGCGGCACTTAACGCCATGCATCAGCTTATTGTAACGATCAATGGTATATTTCATCATATATTTTATATTTTTTAATTCTTTTTATTGAGGGAATTTCTCTCTCGATAAGCAACAAACGCGAGCGCGGCGGCAACTAAAAGAAGGTGCGTATTTATATTGAAATTATGGTTCTCTGCAAAAAAAACCGCGGCAAGAGGATTTTTGCGGGGACTATCCGAAATGATCTCCAAGGGCGCATCGCCCTTGTCCACTGCTTGAAATAAAAACATCCCTATGCCGATTCCGACCAAGAACACAGACGCAAGCGCTATAATAACTTTCTCATTTGAAAATATAAGTGTAAATAATTCGTGGCCAATAGGGCGAGATTTCATATCATTTTTGCTTGATTTCATTCCTACAATAATAGCACTAATTAAAAAGTTATCCACAGGTATACATAAAAGACACTTGTTAAAAGACATGTTGTCCTTTATTATTTATTCAGATTGAGATTGCTTTGAATTGAAACATCGTTCGGCTCGCGACCAGAGTCAAAAACAGGTTTAATTCAAAACAATTGTCTTTGATCTTTGAAAATAAAAAAAGCTCATTCAAAAAAATGACGTAGCAAGTAGCAAGCATCACTCCAAAACTCTTTTTTATTCAAAAAAGCCGGCCTCTGCCGGTTTTTTGTTGTCCTTTATTGTCTTATAAATCCAAAATAAAAGCTTCCATCCCTGAGTCAAGGCTGGATGCGCCCCTTCGCGAATCATGATAAATAGATACAAGATTCCACAAAATGGCTTGTTTATCGCCTGCCGAATATTTTTTTCCATAAGCTTTCGATTTGCTGTAAACAAAGGGTTTTAAGCCTGATTCTCCGGCACTTCCGCTTTTTTCCGCAAGAATGGCATTTTTGAAAGCCCAAAAAAGAGTTCCGTGGATTTCTTCAGGGCTAACGCCCGCCGCGCGCGCAACGGAGTAACGAACCCATAATTCCTTTCTTTTGCGTTCGCCCAAGGCGTCTGCAAGGGTAAATATATTAAAAAAACCTTCTGTGCCAACCTTTTTCCTGTCAAAATGGTATATTTTATCGGCATACTGGCCAATAAGCTCTTCCAACTTTTTCTCGAGTAAACTTTCAACCAAGACAAACAAATTCTCCGAATCGTGCGCATTTTGAGCATTTTTAATAAAAGTATCGACATATTCTTTGTGCGTGGCAAAAATGCCGTCCAAAACGACAACGGTCTTACCCCCAAAAAGCCCGCGTGCGCCAATATATTCTTCGAAAACACCCTGACCAAAAGATTCCGCATTTAAGCGAACAATAGCGGTATCTGGTTGTCTTTTTCGGGATGCGGCAATCAACGATTCGACTTTTTCGTGTATTTTCTTATAATCTGTGCCGAAAATAAAATAAATCATATTTTTTAAGCTTTTTCCTCAAGTTTTATGAGTTCTCGAAGCGCATTCAGGACTTCCGGAAGTTCAGTGCATTTCTCTTGCGATCCAAAATGCCCACGCCCGGGAAAAACCAGGAGCTTTGCGCCAAGGTTTTTTCTCATTTCTTCAGCATATGAAAGTGGCACATGCGGATCGTTGTCGGAGTGTATGGCGACGATATAAGGGGCGATCCGGCAAATTTTATCAATATCAAGAGGTTTTTGAAAAAATGACTCCAATTCCCGGCGGTTAAGCGAGCTCATAAAGCCGCCAACCGTAAAAATGCCCCCTATACGCGCATCTTCTGGCAAGCTCTCGATATACCGAAAAACAGCAATACCGCCCAAGCTGTGCGCCACAAAGAAGGTATCTTTATTTGGTTCTCCAGCCGTCTCTCTAATCGCCAAAACCCATTTCTCCATAACGGGTTCCGCGGGGTCGGGAAGCGAAACTGCGCAAACCTCAAAACCATCATTACGGAGCTCGTCCGCAAGCCACGGAAGCCAGTTGCCCGAAGGCGAGCTCTTATACCCATGCACCAAAAAAACCTTTTTTTTCATGGTTGTAGTATATCACACCAATATTCACTTATCCGGAATAAATCCGCCGGCTTGATGCTTCCAAAGACGCGCATAAATGCCGTCGCGGGCAATCAATTCTTCGTGCGTGCCGTCTTCCGCGACCTGTCCGCTTTCAAGAACAATGATGCGGTCCATCTCGCGGAGCGTCGAGAGTCGGTGCGCGACCGCAAGGACGGTCTTCCCCTCCATGAGCCTCTTAAGCGCCTCTTGAATTGCCGCCTCGCTTAAAGAGTCAAGGGAGCTTGTTGCCTCGTCAAGGATAAGAATAGGCGCGTTTTTTATCATGGCGCGGGCGATGGCAATCCGCTGGCGCTGGCCGCCGGAGAGCCTGACGCCCCGCTCTCCAACAAATGTTTCATACTTATGAGGAAGTTTTTCGATAAACTGGTCTGCCATGGCGTTCCGTGCCGCCTCTTGAACATCTTCGTCTGTGGCCTCTTTTCTTCCATACCGTATATTTTCCATAATTGATCGGTGGAAAAGCGCGGGGTCCTGCGGAACAACCGCGATTGCCCGACGAAGCGACTCCTGCGTCACGTTTGAAATATCTTGGTCTCCAATGGTAATACTTCCGCCTTGAATGTCGTATTCACGAAGAAGAACACCAACAAGGGTGCTCTTCCCTTGACCGCTCTCCCCGACGATACCGACCCTTTGCCCGGCCGGGATAACGAGATTAAGGCAGTCAAAAACGCTTTGTTCTTTATATGAAAAATGCACGCATTCAAACCTGATTGCCGAATTTTCCGGCACAAACGCGACCGCACCCTCTTTGTCAACGATTTCATGCGGCACCAGCACCTCCTCGAGCCCTTCTTCAATCTGGCCGTAATTTTCCATAAAATTATTCATGGCGCGGCCGATAAACTCAAGCTGTCCCTCCATGGCAAAGCAGATTGTAATAATCATAACAAGATCGCCAAGAGAAATACTCCCGCTCCCCCACATCCAAAGCGAAATTGAAACCATCCCCGTAATGAAAAAGACTTGAATAAAATTATTGAAAAGAAGGAGAAGCTCTCCGAAACGAAGTTTTTTGAGAGCCGCAAGCCTCCGCTTCTCAATAAAACTTTTAAGAAAAAGTATTTCATCGTAACGGCTCGCAAAATGGTGCACAGCCTGCATATTTGTCGCGATATCGACAGTTTGTCCCTTAAGTTCCGAGGTGGCCGCCGCGTTTGCATACGAATAAACCCTCTGCTTCCTCACCAAAAGATAATTTATAGGGATAAAAATAACGACCCATATCGCCAATACGAGCGCAAGAAACGCGCTTACCGCGGCGGCAAGAGCCAAACTTACAAAAAAACGTATGGCCAAAGGCCAAAAATTCCAAAGAAAATAGTCAAGCAGAGCGACAAGGCCGTCCGCGGCGTGAGAAATCTTGTTTGACACCGAACCGGCAAACCGGCTCGTGAAATACGATCGGCTCTGGCCGGAAAGATAGGCAAAGAGCTCTTCATATGCCCGCGCTTTCGCAAGAGTCATCCACTGCATGCCGGCAAATCCGCTCGAACGCCAGCATATTTGAGCAACAAGAAGAGCAGCCGGGTAAAAAAGCCCCCAGAACCAAACCGATCCGGTTTCCTCAAGCCCTCCTTCAACCGCGCGTGTTGCCGCATCTATAATTTTGCTCAAAAAATAAGGAAGCGCCGAGTCAAGAAGTGCGGCAACAAAAACCGCAAGGATTCCGAGAATCGCCCATTTCTTATATATGCGAGTGATATGAAATGTAAAGGCGATCGGCGTATTGGGCGGCAGATTCATGGAATTATTTACAGCCATAATCCCTTTATATTACCATATCTCAACACGATCCGCGGGATCCCGCCACAAGGCATCTCCTTCTTTGATGCCAAAAGCATCATAAAATTCCTTCATGTTCGAGAGGGGGCCGTTCACGCGATATCGCGGCGGCGAATGGGGGTCGGTAATAAGGCGTTGCCGCGCGGTTTCTTCGCGAACAATGCCGCGTTCCGCAACCGCAGCGCCTAAGAAAAACCTCTGTTCCGGCGTATATCCGTCGATATTGGCCGGCCTTCCATGCCGTTCAAAATATTTTTGGAGCGCATGAAAAGCAAGCACGAGCCCTCCGAGATCTGCAATATTTTCACCAAGGGTGAGCCTCCCGTTTATATGCACCCCGGGGAGAGGCTCGAATGCATCGTATTGTTTTGCTAGTTTTTCCGCGCGTTCTTCAAAACGACTCTTATCTTTGCTGCTCCACCAATCGCGCAGATTGCCGTCCTTGTCATAATGCCGCCCCATATCGTCAAAGCCGTGCGTCAGCTCATGTCCGATAACCGCGCCAATCGCGCCGTAATTGAGAGGAGCGTCAGCTTCAAAATCAAAGAAGGGGGGAGCAAGAATTCCCGCAGGGAATACGATCTCATTCTTTGTCGGATGATAATAGGCATTGACTGTCTGCGGCGTCATGAGCCATTCCGTGCGGTCAACGGGTTCCCCGAGCTTCCCTATTTCGTAATCAAACTCGAATTCCGCGGCGCGGAAACAGTTCGCCGCAAGCGTGTCGGGCTTTATAACGAGCTTCGAGTAGTCCCGCCAAACGTCGGGGTAAGCGATTTTTTTCTCTATGGCGGCAAGCTTTGCAAGCGCCCTCTCTTTGGTCTCCTTCTCCATCCATGAAAGCGCCGCGATGCGGTCGCGATATGCTTCCATAAGATTCCCGATAAGTTCATCAATCTTATTTTTTGCTTCAGAAGGAAAATAACGCTTCACATATTCCTGCCCCAAAACCTCGCCAAGCGCGCCGGAGAGCAGGATAACGCTTCGTTTCCAAAGCGGCTTAATCTCCGGCTGGCCGGAAAGAAACGTCCCGTGAAACTCGAACTCGCGATTCACAAACTCATCGGAAAGGGTTCCCGCCATATCATCAAGAAGTTGCCAACGGAGATATATTTTAAAATCGGCGAGCGGAATTTCAGCCAAAAGTTCTTCCACGCGTTTGAAAAATGCCGGTTGATTTATAATGAGTGTTTCTTCTTTGTGCGGAAGAAACGGTTTGAAATAATCGTCCCAAGGGATGCTCGGGGTGCTTCCATAGAACTCGTCTTTCCGCATTTTGTTATACTGAATATACGGATCGCGGAGATCGGTGCGAGTCATCGATGATTCGGCGAGTCCTTTTTCAATCCCAAAAACAACCCCAATCTCTCCGCGCGCTTCTTTTTCAGGAACTCCGGCGAGCATAAGCATATCCCTTCCGTATGCAAGAAACTTCTCCCTAATTTCTCGATGTTTAGGATCGTCCTTTAAATAATAATCTCGGTCGGGAAGGCTAAGTCCTCCCTGATGCATATGAAAAGCCATAACGGAGCTGTCTTTTTGGTCTTGATCGACAAATGCGGTAAAAAGAGGGCCAATGCCGATACGGTGCATGTGGGCAAGATGCGCAAAAAGCTCTTGCTTCGTTGAAAGATGATTGATTTTTGACATTTCCTCGTCAAGAGGAGAAATTCCATCGCGGTTCCGTTTCTCCATATCCATCGCGGTCGAATAGAGGTCTCGAATTTTCTGTTCATTTGAGCCCCCTTCCACATTCTTCATATGGACAATGTCTTCGACAATCCCCCGAAGCCGGACTATATTTTCATCTTGAAGTATATGAAAACTTCCCCACACCGTTTGCGTGCTTGGTATAAGGTTTTTGTCAATCCACCCGCCGTTCGCATATTGAAAAAAATCATCCGCGGGCGATGTGCGCGTGTCGAGGTCGTTGACATTGAAAGTATTCTTCCCGCTCATGAGGTAGACAATAGCACGTCTAGGGGGCAGACTCAACTTTCGTTAAACTCCCCCATCGCTTGCCGGTTGAGACATCTGCTTTGAGCGGGATGTCTGTTTTTATAACATTTTCCATCGCTCGTTTGATAATGTCCGCCGCGGCAGAAACCGCCTCGTCGAAAACCTCATAAACAAGCTCGTCGTGGACTTGAAGCACAAGATGCGCTTTTTCCGAAAGGTCGGCATCTTTCAGCGCTTGATCCACGCGGATCATGGCAATTTTTATGATGTCTGCGGTCGCCGTTCCTTGGATCGGCGCGTTCATCGCCATCCTTTCCGCCATGGCGCGAACATAGGGAAGATCCGAATTGAGCCCCGAGAAATACCTCCGCCGCCCGAAAAGCGTCTCCGTATAACCCTTTTTTCTGGCGTCGCGTTTGACTTGCTCAAAATAATGGGAAACTGCGGGGAAACTTGCAAAAAAATTATCATAAAACTCCTCCGCCTCCGCTCTGCTGCCGCCAAGGTTCTTCTGAAGCGACGTGATGCCCATGCCGAATATAATCCCGAAATTTATCACTTTTGCCCTCCGCCGCATATCAGGAGTGACTTCTGAAGGAAGCACGCCGAATACTCGCGCGGCAACCCCCGTATGCGCATCGAGGCCTTTTTTGAAAAAATTTGTTATTTCTTTGTCGCCTGACAATATGCCGAGAACGCGCATTTCCACTTGCGAATAATCAAGGGCTATGAACGTATGGCCGTCCTCAGCGCGAAATGCGTCCCGTATTTTCCCCCCGAATTCTCCGTGAACGGGAATATTCTGCATATTGGGGTCTTGCGAAGAAAGGCGCCCGGTCGTTGTCCCTGCTTGATTAAATTTTGTGTGGACCTTCCCATCCTTTCCGACCATATTCGGAAGATTATCCGCATAGGTTGAAAGGAGTTTCTGCAATTCGCGATGCTTCATAATAAGATCAACAATCGCGTGCTCTCCTCTCAATTTCTCAAGTTCCGACTCTTTGGTCGAAACCGCTCCGGTCGGCGTTTTCCTAAGCCCTTTGCGGGAAAGATTGAGTTTTTCAAACAAAATATCGGAAAGCTGTTTGGGAGAATTTATGTTGAATTCGGCGCCCGCCTCCCGATAAATATCTTTTTCGATCTTTAAAAGCTCCGCATGGAACACCTTCGAAATTTTTTTCAAATATTCACTATCCAGGCGGATACCCCGAGCTTCCGCCTCCGCTAAAATGGGAATGAGAGGAAGCTCAATATCGCGATAGACTTTTTCAAGTTTCTTTTCCGCAAGCTCTTTCAATATGATTTCACGGGCTTTTGCAAGATCAGTCGTGCCGGTATACTCCTCGATATTCTCCCGAGACGGATTTGTCATATCGGAATTGCAAAGCCAAAGCGCAATTCCTATTTCCAGAACTTCGCCCTCTGTCGGGCCCGTCTCGCCCGCCAAAGAGCCCTGCTCCGGAACCGAAAGAGGCGCCGAAAGACCGAGTATTTCTCTCGCGCGGTCTTTGAGGCGCGTAAATTCAAGCTCTGAAAAAATTTTTTCGATTTTTTCCGGATTTGCGCCTTCGTGCCATCTCTTTTCAGGAAGCTTGAAGAAAATGGGGGCATCGCGCCGAACGGTCGCAAGCATTTTTGAAAAGAGGGCTTCTTCTTCGTTTTTCTCCAAAAGATCCACAATGCGCCTCTTTATGCCGATTTTTTCGAATGCAGGCGATTTCTTTTTTATCGCATCAAAAATATTCTCTATCGTGTGGAACTCCCCAACAAGAAGAGCGGCTGTTTTATCCCCAATACCCTTCACCCCGAGAATATTGTCTGAAGGATCGCCCTTAAGCCCCTTAAAATCGGGGAGAAACTCCGGCGCGAAGCCGAATCGCGCGCGCACCGCTTTCTCATCATATAGGATAGTGTCATTAATCCCTTTTTTAAGGGTATAGACGGTTACGCGGGACCCTTCTACAAGCTGAAGCGTGTCCATATCCCCGGACGCGATAATAACAGAAAGATTTTTCTCGTCTTTCAAATTCTCGACTATGGTGGCGAGAATGTCATCGGCCTCAAATCCCTTCCGATCGTAGACGGGGATGCCAAAAGCTTCAAAAATATCCCGCGAACGGACGATTTGAGAAACGAGCTCATCCGGCGCTTTTTCGCGCTTTGCCTTGTAATCTTCGTATGCCTTATGGCGAAACGTCGGATCGGGAAGATCGTAGCAGGCGGCAATATAATCGGGCTTGAGATCGCCTATAATTTTAAAAAGCATGGCTGAAAGGCCGTAAAGACCTCCCGTCGGCTCCCCTGCGCGAGTTTTGAAGTCGGGAAGAGCGTGGTATGCGCGGTGCAATATGGCGTGAACGTCAAGAAGTATAATTTTTTTTTGCTCTTGTTTTGTCATAATTTATTCCTCTTCCCATTCGATTCCTCTTGCACCGTCGTCAATATGCGAAAAACGCACAAAGTTCGCATCGTCCGGCAGCGCTTCTCTCACGTTCTCCGGCCATTCAACAAAGATAATGTTTTCTTTATCTTTTACCATATCATCCCATCCGAGAGCCAACAACTCATAAGCATCTTTAAGCCTGTATGCATCGATGTGAATGAGGCGTCTAAATTCCCGCGCATTAAGAGACGAGGGAAGCGAGTAGACCTTTTCAATAACAAAAGTGGGGCTTTGCACTATCGGCGGGAGGCCGAACGACTCCGCGATAAATTTTACAAAAGTCGTTTTGCCGGAACCAAGATCTCCCGAGAGTCCGGCGACAAGCGCGCCACGGCCCACGAACTTTTTAACGAACCCAAAAAGAAAAACCTCCGCCGCCATTTTTGTATCCGCCTCGCTCTTCGAAACAATCTTCATCTCTCTATCTTAACATTCGCGCGTTTGGAAAGAAAAAACGCCGCGAGGGCGTTTTTTCTTTCGGCTGTAAATCCTATACAGGGAGATTCGCCGGCGCACTACCCCTTCCCGAGTCTCCATTTCCTCCGATACGAGCGTATGCGGGAGAAAATTTCGGATACGGTTCAATAGAATGAGGTGATTTTAAGCGTCCATTCCGCGAGTGATCAATTTCATCAATTTCCGAGAGTTTCTCGGGCGCCACTTTTGACAAATGGCTTTCACCGAATCCGGGAATATCCGTGCCGGGGAACGGATGGTAATTTCTGTTTTTCCCCTGCATTGCTTTTTTTTCAGCAGGCTTCTCAAAAGCCTCATCTTTGTTTCCGTAAATCACTTCAGGCGCTACGGCCGCAACAGCGAGGGGTTTTGGAGCGACGACTTCATCGTCGCCATCGTAGACATCATACGCAAGATCCGCCTCGTCTTTATCTTCTCCAATGGAAGCGCCCGCCTCATCAAAATCGCTTTTTTCTTTCATTTGCCGCAAAAGATAAATATATCGGTAGAGGCCCCAGATCACGAATATAAGGAATATATAGAAAAGCCAGCCGAAAACGGAGCTCGGGAAAAAAGAGTTTCCAGAATTTTGAGCGGGGATTTCCGACTCTTGCGACCCGTCAGAATTTCCAAAAATGCCGGAAACTCCGTCCGCAAACTCGCCCGGAGTAACAATTTCTACCGCTCCGGCTCCGTTATCCCCTCCTTCCTCATAAAATCGAGCGACGAGCGACTCGCAGAACAGTTGAAGATCGCTTGTGTTTTCGGATTCGCCGCCCGCCTCGGAAGAAATAGTATCCTCAAAAAGGGGCGCATCAATATATGTTTCATTTGAACCTGAATCCGAATAAGAACCGCTTGTATTGCCGAAAAATGCGCCGCTCCCAAAAACCGCCGCGCCATTTCCATTTGTTCCCGCAGTCGGTCCTGCCGCTTGAGATGTCGTTTCAAAAGTCCGTGTCGCGCCAACCGACGTCCCGCTTGAATTGTGCGCTATCACGCGATAGTAATACTTGACTTGGGGAGCAAGGCCCGTAAGCCTTAATTCCACATGATATGACGTAAATGCTTCGGCCGAAGAAGTCTTGCCGAGCAAAGAACTCGGTCCCCACTCGAACCAATAGATGCCGCCGTTCGGATCGTAGCGAATATCGACATAGCCTTTTATAACCGCGGTGTCAGAGGAAATCTGCTCGGCTGGATTTGTAGCCACATAAGGAAGAGGGACCGCGGCGCTCGTAAGAAGCGGAAACAAAATAAACATTCCGAATACTGAAAAAGCTAATGTTTTTAATGTTTTTTTAGTAATCATAGTAATAGTATAAATTATTTAAAATAATACACTATTTTTAATAATTTGTCAAATAAAAACATTCTGTTCTAAAGAATGCTTTCAAAAAGCCGCGTGCTTTTTGCCGCACTATTCTGAAAAACATAACGCGAGAAAACACATCATACAGCACAAACAGCGGGAATCGCAATATTGTTTTTATAAAAAAAAGAAGTTAGGATGAAAATATCTTATTGTCATTTTTAATCCCATGGTAAAGTTCCAAGAGGAAAAACTGAAAGAAGAAATTGAGGAGCTTCGTCTGAAAGAAGAGGAGGACGTTACCATGATGTTGGCCGACAAATATGGAATTCCTTATATTGATCTTACGGGGATTCCGATTAATACCGACGCCCTGCAGCTTATCCCCGAAGACATCGCTCGCGGCGCGCTTTTAGCCGCTTTTAAAATTGTCGGCCAAAAACTTTTTGTCGCCGCGGCATCTCCCAAAAACGAACGGGCGCAAGCGGTTGTCGCGGATCTTGAAAAAAGGGGCTACAAAATATCCCTGCATCTTGTTTCGCGGCATAATCTCGAAAAAGCATGGGGTCGGTATAAAGAAATCAAAATCGTGGAAAAAACCCGAGCGGGGCTTTTAAACGTTGCGACTGAAAAACTTGAAGAGTTCGCGCTCAAAGTAAAAACAATGGACGATCTCCGTGGCCTCATAAGCGAGGTGGTGGTATCCGACCAGCAGTACATGCGGACATCCCGCGTATTTGAGGTTATTCTTGCGGGCGGCATCGCCATAAACGCGTCCGACATCCATATTGAACCGGAACACGACATGGTCCGTCTTCGTTTCCGCCTTGACGGCGTGCTTCAAGATATTCTTGATTTTGATTTCACCACGCACAAACGGCTTCTTTCCCGCATAAAGTTAATTTCGGGGCTTAAATTGAATATCACCCAGCAAGCCCAAGATGGACGGTTTAGTATTTCGATCGGCAAAGACCGCACCGAAATTGAAATCCGCACATCGATCATTCCAGGCGGATACGGCGAGTCGGTTGTCATTAGAATTCTTAATCCGGAAGCAATCAGCATAGAGTTGGAGGATCTCGGCATGCAGCCATACCTCTTAAATATCATAGACCGCGAAATTCAAAAACCGACAGGCATGATTCTCAATACCGGCCCGACCGGATCCGGAAAAAGCACCTCTTTATACGCATTTTTGAAAAAAATATATACCCCGGGAGTAAAAATTATCACGGTTGAAGACCCGATTGAATATCATCTTGAAGGCATCGTGCAGACCCAGGTAAATCCCAAAGCAGGGTATGACTTCCTCAACGGTCTCCGTTCCATATTGCGGCAGGATCCCGATGTTATCATGGTAGGGGAAATTCGAGACCCTGAAACGGCAAAAATAGCCGTTAACGCGGCGTTGACCGGCCATATCGTTTTTTCCACCTTGCATACAAACAACGCCGCTGGCGCGATCCCCCGCCTTATCGATCTGGAGGTTGATCCCACGGTTATAAGCTCCGCGATAAACATTGCCATTGCCCAAAGACTCGTGCGCCGACTGTGCGAAAAATGTAAAAAAGAAGATACGCAGACCGCTGACGAACGGACGCTCTTGGACGAAATTGTTCAAAAAATCAAAAAAAAGAAATTCGATATTACGAATCATGGAAAAATATGGCGCGCGACAGGATGCCTCGACTGCTTTCACACGGGATACGCCGGACGAATTGCCGTCTATGAAGCGGTGCTTGTGACGGAAGAAATTGACGAGATTATTTATCGGAAGCCGTCTGCCGCGGAAATTAAACGCGCGGCGGAATATCAAAATATTCTGGATCTTCGTGAGGATGGAATTGTGCGCATACTCACGGGAAGCACGTCTCTTCCCGAGCTTGAGCGCGTTGTCGACCTTTATGAAGGGCTTGAGGGGCTTTTAGGAAAAAGGAAACGCAGCGGAGAAGAAGTCCGCGGCACTCTTGGGACAAAAAACATAGACGAAGAAGAGATATCTACAACAAACCGGAGCCTCGATCTTAAAACAGCACGGCAAAGGATTCGATCTACATATATAAAAGAAAATATTGAAGAAAGCGCGGCTAAAATAGACGAATTGGGGTCTGAAATGGTTGTTATTCCAGAAAAGGACCGTGGGATAAATTTTTCTCAAGAAACATCTCCCATTGCGACACCAAACGCTGAACTTAACCGCCAAGAAAAGAAAAAAAGGCCGAGCGACGAATCGTTTGTCGATCCAAAAGAGATACCTGACGATATAGGAATAAACAAAGCGCTTTCTGAAGCGCCGAAAACGGAATCAAGCAAAAAACAAGTTGTTTTATCCGTTTCAAAAAAAAATCAGGGTCCCTGACCCTCTAAGCAATGCTTTTTAGTAACAATTACCAAAAGTAAGCATATACATAAGGATAGTGACAGTAAGAGCCGCGGAACGGAAACCAGCACGTCCTTCATATATGCCCATTAAAAGATCGCGAGATCTTCCTTGCTTAGAGGATCAGAGGTCCTGAATGCCATATATACTTTGGATTACGAAATTAAAGCCGTAATTCAAATATATACAGTTAAAAAAGCGGTTCCTTCGTTGGAACGCTTTTCGTCCTTTATTCTTAACGTCTTTCCTTGTTTTTTTCAAAAAAGCCCTGTTACTGGCTTATATCTTATGTTTAGCATAAAAAAATTTTAATGTCAAGCAGTCCGTCAAAAAATCCCTCCGGATCATACTTTCTCGATACCGCTCTTCGCCCTTCGGCGTGGGACGAGTATATCGGCCAAGAAACCATAAAAAAGAACCTGAAAATTCTTATTTCTGCGGCGCAAGAACGCGGACACCCCCCCGAGCATGTGCTTTTTTACGGATCTCCCGGGCTCGGCAAAACAACCCTCGCTCATTTGATTGCGCGCGAAACCGGAGCTCAAATAAAAACAACTTCCGGTCCTGCGATTGAAAAAGTGGGAGATCTCGCCTCCGTTCTCACCAATCTTTCCGCCGGCGACGTGCTCTTTATCGACGAAGTGCATCGCATGAATAAAGCAATCGAAGAAATTCTCTATCCGGCCATGGAATCGGGGGTCCTTGATATCATAATCGGAAAGGGACCGTCCGCGCGCACCATTCAGCTTGATCTTCCTCCCTTTACGCTTATCGCGGCGACAACGAGGATCGCTCTTCTCTCCGCCCCGCTCCGCTCTCGCTTTTCGGGCGGCGTATTTCGGCTTGAATTTTATACGCCGGAAGAAATAGAAAAAATAGTACGGCGATCCGCCCATATACTGGATATCGCAATATCGGATGATGCGGTCCGTGAAATTTCCAACCGAAGCCGCCGCACGCCGCGCACCGCAAACTATCTTCTGAAACGATGTCGTGATTTCGCGCAAATTCAAAAAGGGCCGCTTGACAAAAAAGCGGTTGCCGGAGCGCTTGCGCTTCTTGAGATCGATGAACTCGGCCTCTCGGAACTCGACAGGAACATTCTTGCCGCAATCATCGAAAAATTCGACGGCGGTCCGGTGGGGCTTGGCACCATTGCCGCCGCCGTGTCAGAAGAAGAGGCAACAATTGCGGAGGTAAACGAACCGTATCTTATTCAGCTTGGGCTTCTTGAACGCACTCCGCGCGGACGAGTCGCAACCGAACGCACCTATAAACATCTTGGTTTTGATATTCCTGAAACAAGGCAAGGAAAACTTTTGTAGCCTGCGAGCTTGACTGTTAAGCTGTTACCTGCTAGAAAGAAAGGGTAACACCAAAAGAAGGAGGTTTACGAGATGAAGGCTCTTTTGTATTTTCTTTTTTCTCCGAACGGCTTTCGTATTTTGGCAGGAGTGGGACTCCTTGTTCTCGCTTTTTGGACCGGGTCGGCTGTGTTTTCGGCTAAAGGACCAGTCGCACATCCGACAAAAATCGGTGTGGGGGAGAATGAAATCCAACTCGATACAAGCCGTGTTGTGGGCGATAAGACTTGTGATTACATTGAGTATGCTAATCACTTCTGGGTTGGTCCGGAAAAAAAAGTTCGGATCGTTACCTACCCGCACCATCTTATCATGGAAAGTGCGAAAGGAACGATTCTTATCAATAAAGAGTCAAAGACGGTGGAAATCGCTGGCAACGTGCGAAGTGTAGTCGAGGACATAATATATACCCATGTGGGGAAGGGGGTATGGATCCCCACTAACGCCCGTGTGGCAAACGAAAAAATCGGCTTCGGCCTCCACTACGACGAGACGTCATGCGTGGATACAGCTACCGAAACAGCACACGATTTGTAATTATATAGATACATTGAAGACGCATCTTTGATTGCGTCTTTTTTACTTAGAGCCTATCCACTATCTTCATTTCTGCTGCAATTTT
>JAKEFN010000144.1 GCA_022616085.1 bacterium | reverse complement strand
ATAACGGCAAAAACCTGATCGTCCGCCTTGTGTTCTTTCCAAAAGCGGTGATGCACGGCAAGAGCGGTGTAGGCAACCATGACCGTGCCCGCGGTTTCAAGCGTAAGGCCGAGAATTTCCATAGTGTTCATTGTATCATCTTCAATACACGGCGTCACCACAACGACGATCTACAAGTGGCTGGGAGCAGGTGTAAAAGCGGTGCCATCTTATACCATACTTCTCTTGCTTATCGTATCGTGTGCGCGAGAAACATATTGGTACCGCCGGCGTGTCCGAACGGCACCCCCGCGGCGATCACAAATCGCTCGCCTTTTTTCGCGATTTTTTCTTTGAGGATTATTTTCTCGGCAATCGCCATTGCCTCGCGAACATCTTTGACAGGATTGATAATTCGTGCCGTACACCCGAAAGAAAGGAGCATTGTACGGAAAGTATCTTCCCTTGGCGTGAGGACAATGATGGGTTGTTCGGGCTTGTAGCGGGAAACCATTCGCGCCGTGAGTCCTTTTTCGGAAAACGCGATGATCGCTTTCGCATCAATGTTGCGCGCGGTTTTGACTACGGCGGCAGAAACGGAATCCACGACGCCGTATGCAATATGCTTGTAGCGCGATACCGACTCGCCGTAGAGAGAGCTTCCTTCTGTACGTTCGACAATGTGCGCCATCGTTTCAATAGAAAGCGCGGGATATTCTCCCACCGCCGTCTCGCCCGAGAGCATCACGGCATCCGCGCCGTCCAGAATCGCATTCGCCACATCATTCACTTCTGCTCGTGTCGGCACCGGGCTTCCGATCATTGATTCCAGCATTTGGGTGGCGATAATGACCGGCTTTCCCGCTTCATTGCATTTTTTGATGATCGTTTTTTGAACAATCGGCACATCTTCCGCGGGGATTTCCACCGCGAGATCGCCTCGGGCGACCATAATGCCGTCCGTCTCCGCAATGATGGCGTCTATGTCCTCCACCGCTTGATCCGTCTCTATTTTTGAAATGATTTTCGCCGGGTGCTTGCCGATGAGTTTTCGCAATTCCCGCACATCATCCGCCGAGCGCACAAAAGAAAGCGCGACGAAATCTACCTTATTCTTGAGCCCGAAAGCGAGATCCATTTTGTCTTTTTCCGTAATAGAGCTGATGGAAAGTTTTGTCCCGGGAAGATTCACCCCCCGATGTCCGCGGATTTCCCCGCCGACGAGAATTTTGCAGAAGATCTCCGCACCCTCAATTTTCTCTACAATGAGCTTGCGCTTGCCGTCATCCAAAAGAATCTGCCTGCCGGTGGAGATTTCTTGCGGGAGCTTATGATACGAAATACTCACGCGCTTTTCATCTCCGACGATTTTTTCCGTGGTGAGAATAATACTCGCGCCCTTTTTGAGCGTAATTTTTTCGGTAGTAAAATCTCCGATGCGGATTTTCGGACCCGAGAGATCCTGCAAGATAGCGACCGGCATTTTGAGCTTTGACTCCGCCACACGAATGTTTTTTATTTTTCCCAGATGCTCCTCATGCGAACCGTGCGAAAAGTTGAGCCGCGCGACATTCATCCCCGCGCGAATAAACCCCTCAATATCTTTCACATTGGAATTCCCAACCGTCGCCACAATTTTTGTTTTTCTTGCGTTTTTCATAAAAGTAAAAATTTTACTATAAATACTAGAGCTTGTGAAAAAACTATTGACGTAGCGAGAATTCATGGTGCGAGGCGAAAATGCGGCGAGGAAAGCGAAGAATATTGTTGATATTTTGAGTCTTT
>JAKEFN010000143.1 GCA_022616085.1 bacterium | reverse complement strand
TCCGAGATGTCTTTTTCGCGCTGTAAAATCTCTTCAGCGGCTTTCCTGATCTCGTCGTCGGACAAGATTCTGAGATGCTTTTTCAGCAATTGCAGATTTCTTCTGGCGGCGCTTTGCATTGTCTGATAGATCGAGCGCTGATAGAGCATCGAGAACGGCTCGGGCGCAAAATTCGGATCTTCGGAATTGGAGGCGAGCGCGAGATGCAGCTCGGCGGTTCTTTTTCCCAAAAGATTGGTACGCTCGAGATAAATGCCGCCGATCAATTCCTGCGCAATCGCCGGTATTTCTTGAAAAGCCAGATCTAAGAGCGAGGACGAAGCTTGCGGGATTTCTTGAATTTCATGCTTTTTGGAGAGCACGCGCTCAAAATATCTCCCGATCGAGCCGAGCGAATATTTCCAGGCATCGCCTTCATTGGGAACGAGAGCCTGCAGAATGCCAAGAACCATCGGCGTGGCGCCGGCCTTCCGATACTCGAGCGCTCCAGTCACGGGCGGGATGTGCGCGTAAGCAGTTTTTTCAGTAATAAAGCTGCCGATTTCCAAATCCGGATTGAGGCCTTCGTCGAGGCGCCGGAAAAGCTTGAGAAAAAGCTTGTTGCCGTAAATCAGCGCGGTGTTGCTTTGCTCGACTTTGAGAATCTGCGAACCCAGAACCGATTCCTTTTCGGGCACGGCTTTTTCGTCCGCAATTTGTTTAAAGGCTTTTGTCGGATAAGCAATCAGTTCTCCCTGCTTGCCCCGCAGCTTTTGTTTTTTTGCGATCATCCGCAGAAGCTGTTGGCGGAATTCTCCATGATATACGCCATCATAGAGCATCCCCTCCGTATCTTCCACTTTCAATCGAGCGATGACGCCGGGCTGAAACGATTCCAAAATTTCCTTGGCTTTTTCGGCGGCCACAAAGGCGACGGGCAGAAGATACACTTCGGGCAAGCCTTCCGTATATTGCACTTCCAGAAAAAGCAGGTGAGCCGCAGCGGAATTTTTTCCTATCGAAATGTCCTCGAGAATCTGAAGCTGCTGAATCTCGCGCGCTTTGCCGCCGAACCAGCGGCGCTCTTTGAGGTACGCCGGCAAAATGCCTGCTTCGAGTTTT
The DNA here is from genome assembly GCA_022616085.1 of bacterium. Taxonomy (GTDB): domain Bacteria; phylum Patescibacteriota; class Minisyncoccia; order Phycocordibacterales; family JAKEFN01; genus JAKEFN01. Next base: position 275 of record JAKEFN010000143.1, on the reverse strand, counting down.
TCTCGCCATCTGTCTTCAAGAACATTTTCCCAGTTTCCGCTGACCGCTAATTCCGGAATCGTCCATCCGCTTTCCAGCTTGGCGGCGTCGCGTTGCTTGCGCAACGCAAACCAGTAATAGCCATAAGACCCGGGCGTCAAAAAGTAGGGAGATTCTTTAATCGGAGGAAATTTGTTGCGGCCAAAAACTTCCTCCGGAATATATCCGACAAAAGATGAAAGATCCAGCTCGACCGCCTGGGAATGTCTGGAAAGATTCACCACGACGAGAATGTT
>JAKEFN010000142.1 GCA_022616085.1 bacterium | reverse complement strand
TTTCTCGCGCGGCCGCATACAATCTCAATCATTTTTCTCCTCCTCGGCGTTTATTTTCTTCTGCGGCGAAAAAATCTTCCCTTATTTGTTCTCTCCGCGCTTTTTCCTCTTTTTTATTCCGTTTCTTTCGTTATCCTTGCTCTTCCCGCGCTCTTCATGCTTGCGGAGTGCGCTTGCTTCAAACGTTTGCCTCGGGCGCGCGCAAACTGGATGCCTCTCATTGCCGTTGCGGGAGGGCTTTCTCTCGGCGTTCTTGCGCATCCCGACTCCCTGCACTATCTCTACAACGGCTATACGATACACCTGCTGACGCTTTGGAATAGCGCGTCCGGCGCGGTCGTTGAGGCGACAGAGCTTGCGGCTTCCGGCATTACTCCGCGCGATATTCTCTGGTTTGCGCCGTTTATTTTGACCCTCGGCTCCATGGCGCTCCGCATAAAAAAAATGGGGATTCCAAGCGTCCCCTTTGAAACATGGTTTCTCGGCGCGCTCTCAATCGCATTTTTTACGCTCTATTTATTTGTCGAACGCGCGGCGGAGTATTTTATTCCTTTTGTTACTCTCTTTATATTTTCTTCCTTTTCTTCCATCCCCGAAATTCCCTTTCTCCAAAAAAAAATTATTTCTCGCACAGCCGTTTTTTTGATCGTTATTTTTGCCGTTTCGAACGCCGCGTCAATTCTTGTGCGTTTTAAAAAAGAGCCGCCGCCCGACCGCTACCGCAATGCTGCGCTTTTTTTGCAGCAAAACTCCGAAGAAAACGCGATCGTTTTCAACACGGCATTCGGGCAATATGCGCCGCTTGTCTTCTGGAACAACGAGAACAGATACGCGATCGGCATGAGCGGCACGTTCGCGCATGCGAAGTCCCGCGAGAATTATTACCGATGGCTTCATATCGGGCGTGGCGAGCAGGTATGTCCGAAGCCCGAGTGCGAACCCGCCGCCGTCGAGGATATCTATAACGTTCTTAAAAATATCTTCGGCGCGAAATTTGTTTTTATAGATTCATCAAGAAATGCGATCGCGGAAAAACTCTCCCGCATACTCGCCGCCGATCCCCGCTTTGAAAAAGTTTTTGTGGATGAGAGTGACCCCGCAATGCAAATTTTCTCTCTGGCGTCCAAATGACATAAAAATAAGCCGCTTGTTCAATATGTATTATAATAATTTAAGAAGCGGCTCCTCCCATCCAAAACAGGTCTCTATTCCTTTCAGTTTCTTAAAAGCCTGTGCGCATTCGGGATCGCTCGCCGCATATTCTTGAAGAACGGAAACGACTCCTTCCATGAAGCTTCCGACCGTGCCGTCCGAATCATCCACGCCTCCATGACACAGCCGATCGTCAAGCCGAAGAAGCAGATCAACCAGCAGTATCGCGGTTGGCAGTCCTATCGGAAGCTCTGACACGATTGCGGACAAGCGGTTGCATCCTTCCTGAAGGGAGTCTTGATACGCAAACCATGTGCGCGAGGAGCCTCCGTAGGCTTTGATATATCTCATGGCTCCCGAAACTTCCTTTTTTATGTCGGAGATTTCAGTTTTATTCAATGTGCCGCGCTTTCCGCTCGATACAAGTCCGCCGGCGCCCTGCTTCTCTTCTTCCTGAAGTTTCTTTCCGCCCATTACGGCACAAATCGCCGTAGCCACCATGTGCTTACAGAGAATATCTTGCTCGCCGAGATAGCAATCACAGCTTCCGCGATCAAAATGTCTTGCAGAAACGATTACAAAATAGGGTTTTCCGCCGAGGACGACGGATGTAAATCCATCAGAAAGCTTTTTGAACTGCGAGACCTTGCCTTCCTCATACAGTCCTATAGCGCGCTCAAAAGTGGCGCTGTCCGTGGCAAATTTTATTTTCTTGAGATCGTATTGAGGGGGCATACATTTTGCGTTTCTTGATTTTTTCTATTCTACCGAAGCATCTTTCCGGATAATTTTTTCCGCATCTGGAACAATGCGCAGGCGCGCGTAGTCATTCTCCTCAAATTCATCCCAGTATTTTTTTTCATAGTCATAGAGCGGCACGCCGAGATAACCCGCTGACATCTCCGCCATTTCGTCTATTTCCTCTTCCGTATGATCTTCGCGGAAATCTCTCCATGCAAGCTTGTTCGACAATTCGGTATAAAGAATGTATTCATCATAATCATCCGTTATCGGCATAATCGTATCTTCAAAAAAATCATCATCCATACAAAACTCGCCGTCTGACATGTCCGCCGCTTCACTATACCCGAAGTCTTTTGCGAACTGAAGCAAATAATTTTCAAGCGCATGCATCCTGTCCGATTGCTTCTTATAATCATCGCTCACGAAATCTCCAAGAAGGCCAAATATGCTGTCCGCCACGCCGCTCATGACAATCAAATCCTTATATTGTTGTTTTGTTATATTGATTTTCATATTTCCAGAAATTATTCAACAAATCCAAAATCAGTTATTTTCCCCGCAACTTCCACGACTTCCAACCGATGATCCCGAGGGAGAGGAGGAGGAAGAGG
>JAKEFN010000019.1 GCA_022616085.1 bacterium | reverse complement strand
TTGACTACTGCGAATTCATGTTGCGGGCTGCAAACGGCGGCTCGGAAAGACTCAAAATATCAACAATATTCTTCGCTTTCCTCGCCGCATTTTCGCCTCGCAACATGAATTCTCGCTACGTCAATAGTTTTTTCACAAGCTCTAGAAGCCGGCATGGGCAGCGCCGACAGATACCCACCAGTATATCAATATAGCCGTCAAAATCAAACGCCTGCATCATATATCTCATACTCGGGGATTTTTGAGAAACGCCAGTATTCTTTCCAATTCATGTCCCCGAATCCCGCGTCAATCATCTCCGCTCCGGAAACGATCGCATCTTTGATGACCTCCATGATAAGGAGGTTTCCGATATCGGGAAATTCCTTATGATTTGATCCTCCAAGAAGATAATAATAGATATTTTTATACAATACAGAAAAAGCCGCGGCCTCTATCGCGCCATTGATAGAAACCGAGAGCATCCGCGCATCAAAAGAAGACATGAGAAGGTTTCTGAATGCAACGCCAATTTCTGCGTCCGCAAACCACGAGTCGCGGCCGAATCGTTTTTCCGAAAAACAAATAAGTTCGTTTAGGCCTTCCTTACCGATTTTTATTTCCGGATTCCATTTTTTTCCAAATCGACGGAGGTTCTTGAGAAGCTTTCCCCTATCGTATATCCGACTATAATCTTCAACGGAGAAAATATCCTGAAGAATAAGAAAATAACCAAAATCAACGGGCGCAAGGTCCCGCGTCAATATGCCGTCACCAATCATACATTCAAGATTTTTTGGAAGCGTAACCGCCTCAAACAAAAACCGCGTAATTGCCTCATATCCGTCCGCGACAAAAATTTTGTTATACTCCATGAACTGCCCGCCAAAAAATTCCAGAAATCCTTTCTTTATATTTTTCTGCAATGGAAAAAGGCCGATTGCTTTCCCATCGGCGTCGAAGACCGCGTAGCAAAAGAGCGGCGGCCGTGGGCTCCAACTTTTATAGAAGCAGAGGCGAAAATCAAAATCGTCATAAAGCGTCTTTTGAGGAGAAAGAGTCCCCCATATCTCTCGTAGATTCTCTTCATCGTCAATAATTCGTACAGATGCGTTTTCCATGGTTTCTCTGCGCTTATGAACTCCGAAGATATCCCCATGTGTGAAGCCGGTCGGAATCGTCAGACCAACGGTCTCCGATATCTTTGCGGTAATACATGTTTGGGATAAGTATATTTTGAATCCTATTATACGCCTGCGTTTGGGCCTGGCGCATGGACGTACCGCTCCCGACAACCACAAGGACAACGCCCGATGAGCCTGCAACAATCCACTCGTCATTGATAATTTTGACATCTTCGATATGGACCCCGTCGTAATTTTTTTTCTTGAACACAATTGTCGCATCCTTTGAGTAGGCATCAAAGACCTTCTGTTCTTTATACGGAAACGGCGGAACGACGACTTGCACACCTACTTGAAAACCCTTTTTAACTTTGATCTCAAAATCGTCGCCAGCCGCCATGCGATAGAAAAATTCCGAAAGAGGCATGGTGAGTGATTCGCTTTGGATTTGGATAGTTGGGTATCCAAACCGGGCAGTGAATTCCAACGGATAAATACCAACCGCATTCACGATACAATTAAGATCAATGTAGCCGACATATTTCTCTGCGGCAAGCACGGATTCAAATTTCTGAAGTGTGGCATTGAAAAGACGGTTTGGCTCGCTCCAAAACATACTCGTACCCATCTCCCCCGTTGACGGGCCAATATTCCCCGGGAAAAGTTTCTTGTGCTCAAAGTTAATATTAATCGGATAAAGGAATTTCTTACCGTTAAAAAACGCTCCTACAGCAACTTCAACCCCTTGGACGCGTTTCTGAAGTTGGAATACTTTCAATATTTTTGACCATACTTTTTTATATGCTTCTAGCACGCGGATGACATCGCTCCCGTCATCTTCTTCGCCGACAAAAAGAAGCCGCTTGTAGTTTTGGGCTTCGCCGTCAGGTTTGATGACATACTTGCCCGGATTGTTTTGCACAAAAGCAATCGCTTCGTCAAAATCGGAGAAACCCTGATAATTGAGTATAGGAACTTTTAACTTCTTGAGCTCCTCCTGACCGAATGCGCGGCCATCTTCAAGCATATCTGTGTATGGCGTCCCGCCAATAACCAATTTTCCGTTATCTCGAAGTCTTTTTGCGGGGGTCCCGAAACCGAGTACATCGTCAAATACAATGATATCCGCCCAATCAACTTCCTTATTCCAATCATCAACTTTCTGTACAAAACCATTCCCAATATCGCGCTCTGAAGCTTCGCCGACATAATACTTAACATCATGCCCTTCCTTGAAAATACGCCATGCCGAATCAATTGAGAGCGCGTCGTTTGATACAAACAAAAATTTTTTTGGTTCCATTGGTCGTGTATATAGCTTATGGTAATTTATGGGGTTAATATTATGCCAAGTTTGAAAAAAGTCCACCCTGTGGAAAAGTCTCGGCGCCAACAAGTTTCGCATAAAGAGCGAGTGTCGCTCTTGTATCCGAAAGCGCCGTGTGCGCCCGCTCGTTTACGATTGCATAGTGGGCGCAGAGCGCGCGAAGAGAGAGTTTTGGAAGAGCCGGATCGCTTGAAAGAATCGCGTATGCGATCGATAGCGTGTCAATCTTGTGCATATGCATTTGATTTCGAACGCCAGTGTTCGAAAACGCCGCCTGCAAAAACGAGTGATCAAATGCGACGTTGTGCCCAACCATGATCGCATCCGCGGTCTCTCCCGCATATTCCGACAAAGCGTCCGAAAGCGCGGCCGCGTCCCGCCAATCGTTTTCATTATAGCGGTTGATCTTAAGAGCCGTTTTGTCCGCGCGCTCAATATGCTCCGGCTTCACTTTCCATTCCCGTTCTTTGAGAATCCGCAAAATAGGCGGCTCGCCGCGCCCTCTCTCCTCCTCCGCGAGAATAAGCCCGATCTCAATAATATCGTGAGTCTCTGGCTTTAGTCCTGTCGTCTCAATATCGGTAAATGCTAATATCGTCTTATTCATCCTTTCTCTCGGCTATTCTTCGCGCAAGGGAATCTATGGCTCCTGCGCCCATAAAGAGAATTACATCATATTCCGAAACGGCTTTTCGTGCAAATTTTTCAAGCGCGGCAAGATTTTCAGCAAAAAAAACGTCTTTTCCCCCGCTTCGAAGCGCGTCCGCAATGGCGCGCGCGGAGAACTTCCCCCTTTCTTCCCTGCCGGCGACTTCGTAAATCTCGCTTATGCCGATATGGTCCGCATCCGCGAAGCTTGCGATAAAATCATCTTTTAATTTGACGGTTCGGTCGGTCTGGTGCGGTTCCCAGAGAAAGAGGATTTTTTTATCCGGAAAAAATTCCTTTGCCGCGTCTATGGCGCCCCGTATGGCGGTCGGGTGGTGCGCATAGTCGGAAATAATCTCCACGCCTTCAAATGTTCCAAGCCGCTCGAATCTCCGCCACACGCCGGGAAAAGAAGCGAGCGTTTCCGCTATATCTTTCTCCGTCCCTTCAAGGGAAAGCGCTCCCGCCGCCGCGCATAGAATATTATATATATTATATATTCCGGGCAGTTTCGTAGAGAACAAGCCGAGCGATTTCCCCTGCCATACAAGCTCGAATGTCTGTTCGCCTGCGCCGGTCGATCGGCTCCGCGCCGTCAAATCCGCGGCATTCTCTATCCCGTAAGAGACTATGCGCGGCGGAGAAACCTCATGCGCGAGCTCAAGAGAAAGAGGATCGTCCGCGTTATATACAAGCATGCCACCGCTACGCTTGAGCTTCTCGATATATGTTTTAAACGCATCGCGGATGTCGCCTATATCGCGATAATAATCAAGGTGATCTTCCTCGATATTTGTGAGGAGTATCACATCAGGTTCAAGAGCAAGGAAACTCCGGCGGTATTCGCATCCCTCCGCGACAAAAATGCTCCCCCCGCCGATGCGGAGATTGCCGTCCCAGCCCTCGCGCTTCCCGCCTATGATAACTTCCGGATCAAATCCGGCGGTCGCGAGAATGGATCCAAGGAGCGCCGCTGTCGTCGTTTTTCCATTTGTGCCGGAAACGACGGCCTTCGTAGGCCGTTTGCGCATAATGAGCGCGAGCATCTCGGGATAGCTCATAACAGGAATCCCGCGCCGGTTCGCTTCGGAAATTTCGGGGTTCTCGTCCGGCACGGCAACCGAACGCACGATAAGGCCAACGTCTTCCGTAATCATTTCAGGACGGCTCCCGATTCTCACATCCGCGCCGCGAAGCGAAAGCTCGCGCGTAATAGCCGATTCGAGAAGGTCTGATCCGGTAACTTTTTTTTCTTCCGCAATCAAAAGCTTCCCGATTGCGGAAACGCCGATACCGCCGATACCGACTATGTGAACTTTTTGTATGCGTAAGAGGTCAATCACGGATTAAAAACGGTTTCTTCAAGGCGCTTGACGCGATATGCGAGATCATCCGTGTCGGATCGTACGAGCGCGACGTGATTATTAAAAGCATGATGGAGTTCTGCAAAGCCATCGTCCATTTTTTTCTCCAATTTCTTCAGCTCATCCTTGGTCGCCATTCCTTCCATTTTGTGCTCTATTCTTTCAAACTTCTTATCCACGCCTTCAAACCTTCTGTCCACGCCTTCAAACCTTCTATCCACGCCTTCAAAACCCGCGGCTACCATGACCGCGAGATCGTCAATCGTCATTCCCTTTTTTCCTTTTAGAGGAGTTCTTTGGACACCTTTTTTCATATCGTCATTTTCCCATGAATGATGCCCTTTAACAACTTGACATTTTTGTAATAATATTAAAATGAGGGTTGCGGGCGCCCACGGAAAATATAATTTACAGTATAACAAAATCTCAAAAAAGTTTAATCTTGGGGTGCATGACTGGAAGATAGACGAGTTCAACGCCGCAACAAAAAAAAATCATAGCGACGAGACGGATGCGATTGAGTTCGTTGCCGACAAAACCGGCACATTTGAGTACTACTGCTCCGTCGGGGACCACCGCACAAGAGGGATGAAAGGGATACTCGTAGTGGAGTAAATATGACTCTATATAATGGACTGGAGTGGTCTTTTGAACAAAGTGCTTGCGGGCATTGTGAGAGAGAAATGACGGATTTGGTATAGTGGAATTTCACTCATTCAATTTTTTTCTTGTTTTCGGACCGACGAAGCCGTATCCTCGGCCGCCTGGCCCTACAATTCCATGGGCGACCTGAAATCTCTCCACCGCTTTTCTCGTAAGCGCACCGAAGTATCCGGTAACAAGTCCTTCGGGATACATACCGGGCATTGCCGCAAGCATTTTCTGCAACTTCGCCACTTCAGCGTGCCTCATTCCCCGATAGAGGGGGCGGGTAATTCTAAGCGTCGCGAAGCCTTTCTTCTCCGGCGCCATATCACGCCCCTCTCCGCGTTTTCCAAATGTCCATGATGTTGCTATCCTGCGCGGATCAATACTCCAAAAAGCGATGCCCGATGTTGCGACGGGAGAGAGAGGCAATATTTTTTTCTCTTTTTCTTTTACAATTTTTACAATGGGTAACGGAGCAGAGGGAGGAACAAACCAACCGCCGGATCCCGTAGGGTTTTGCGGCTCCGGGCGCCAATCGGTGCGAATTTTGAAGTCCGACGAGGCGCAGGAACCGGTATTTTCACAATGGAAGCTTA
>JAKEFN010000141.1 GCA_022616085.1 bacterium | reverse complement strand
TTGTTATAATCCTTTTCTTCGTAAGAAGAGGCGGATAGTATGGATATCATTATTTTTCTTATAGTTCTCCTTGTCCTTATCGTTTCGCACGAATTCGGGCATTTTATAACTGCCAAGAAGGCGGGTGTTCGCGTTGACGAATTCGGCATCGGGTTCCCCCCGCGCATCGCCTCGATGAAGAAAGGAGAGACCGAATATACCTTGAACGCGCTTCCGTTCGGCGGTTTCGTCAAAATTTTCGGCGAAGACCCCGATGAGGTTTCAAAATCAGGGCCGGAGAGCTCGCGGAGCCTCGTCAACCAGCCGAAATATATTCAAGCGGCGGTTATTGCCGCGGGCGTTTTTTTCAATATTCTTCTCGCTTGGATCCTTATTTCCGGCGGGTATATGGCAGGGCTTCCTTCCGGCGTCGAAAACGCTCCCGCTGGCGCGCGTATAGCCGAGCCCGAACTCACGCTTGTCGATGTCTTGCCTGATTCGCCGGCCGAAGATGCGGGGCTTAAAATAGGCGACCGTATTATGTCAGTCGCGGCGGAGAAGGAGATGGAGGAGAACCTCGATCCCGAGGCGCTTCAGAATTTTATTGGACGGCACGGCGATGACGAAATACATATTGCATACAGGCGGGGAAGCGAGGAGGGGGTCGCCGTGCTCACGCCTATTCTCGGCATTGTCGAAGAAAAACCGGCGATCGGGATCGCGATGGATATGATTGGCATTGCGACGCTTCCGCCGCACCGCGCATTTTTTGAAGGGGCGAAATTGACGTGGAATCTGACTGACGCGACAGTGCGCGGCTATGGCAGTTTCTTCAAGCAGATTTTTATGGGAGACGCCGACTTATCGCAAGTGACGGGACCGGTTGGCATCGTGGGGCTTGTCGGCGATGCGTCTGATTTCGGATTTACCTATCTCCTTTCTTTTACGGCGTTTATTTCAATCAATCTCGCGGTTATCAATCTCCTGCCGTTTCCCGCGCTTGACGGCGGACGGCTTCTTTTTCTCGCGATTGAGGCGGTGCGAAGAAGACCCATTCCGCACAAAGTCTCGAATACCGTGAACGCCGCCGGTTTCGCCCTCCTCCTCCTTCTTATGTTGATAGTAACGTATCGCGATATTTTGAATATTTTTGAGAAGTAGATGGGGATTTTTTCGGCCATCAATTTTCTCCAGCGAAAATTTATAAAATTCTACCAAAGATAATATTAGTTGTCAAGAGTATAAAAATTGCTTTTCTTACGGATTTCTGATAGCATTCTACCCATGTTAATCATCAGGCTTCAACGCGTTGGAAGAAAGAATGACCCGTCATTCCGCATTGTGGTGGGAGACTCAAAAAACGGGCCGAAAAGCGGCAAATTTCTTGAAGTTCTCGGGTCGTACGATCCGCGTTCAAATTCTTCTGTTATTAAAGAAGGGCGCGTTTCTCATTGGATTGAGCACGGCGCAAAAGTTTCCGGCACGGTCCATAACCTCCTTATTTCAAAGGGTATTATAAAAGGGGAAAAAATCAACGTCCTTCCGCAAAAAAGTCCTGTTAAAAAGGACGAGCCGAAGGAAGAGGCAGAACCAACACCCGCAGAAACTCCACCCGATACCGCCAAAGAAGAAGAAAAAGCAAACCCATAAAGACTCGAAGAAAAACGCCGCACAAAAAAACGGCGTTTTTTTGATGGCGCAGAAGCTGTGCTATACTTGAAAGAGCCATGCCTGCCGCAAAAAAAACTCAAGCCATTCTCACGCCGACCATTCTCATCATATTCGGCGTAACAGGCGACTTAAGCACAAAAAAACTTCTGCCCGGGCTTTTTGATCTGTATGCGCGCGGACTCCTCCCCAAACGCTTCAGGATTGTCGGCATTTCTCGGCAGAATTTCGGAGAGATTGATTTTCGCCGATTTGTCGAAAAAACGCTTAGAAAAAACCGCCACGGCAGAAGGCAGCTGGAAAATTTTTTGGATGCTCTCGCGTTTGAACGCGGCGATATCAACGACGGCGGCCTCTACGATCGTCTCGCCGGAACGCTCTCAAAAATAGACGAATCCTTCGGTCAGTGCACAAACAAGCTTTTTCATCTTGCGCTGTCGCCGACTCTCTATGAACGCACGTTCAAATTTCTCGCCCGATCGGGACTGACGAAATCATGCAGCGATGATCTGGGATGGACGCGAGTGTTGGTGGAGAAGCCTTTTGGAACGGATATGGCGACTGCGGCGCGGCTTGACGCCCTTCTTGCAAAATTTTTCAAAGAAGAGCAGATTTTTCGCATTGACCACTACCTCGCCAAGGAGACCATGCAGAATTTCCTTATGATAAAATTTTCCAATGCCGTCTTCGAGCCGTTGTGGAACAAAGAGCATGTCGAGCGGGTTGAAATACGGCTTTATGAAAAAAACGGCATCGGAACGCGAGGAGCTTTTTTTGACGCAATCGGCGAACTCCGCGATATGGGGCAAAACCACGTTCTCCAAATTCTCGCGATGATCGCCATGGAGGCGCCGTTTGATCTCACGACGCATTCGGTGCGCGAGGAACGGGCGAAAGTATTGAAAACCCTCCGCCCCATTTCTCCCGGCGATATCCCGAAATTCGTTGCTCGCGGCCAATATGAAGGATTTCGCAAGGAACCGAATGTGCGCCCGGATTCTCTGACAGAAACCTATTTCAGGATCGAAGCGTATCTTAACAACAGGCGGTGGAAGGGAATTCCCTTTTTCATTGAAGCGGGCAAGAAGCTCGGCACCGATAAAGTTGAATTTGAAATACACTTCAAAAAGAGCGACACATGTCTCTGTCCCGCCGAGCTTCATGATCATCAGAACGTTCTCCGATATGTGCTTCAGCCAAAAGAGAGCATTGAGATACAATTCTATGTAAAAAAAGAGGGATTTACGTTTGAACTTGAAAAAAAAGAGCGGACATTTTATTACGAACGCGCAAAGCCGCCGGGTAAAGAAGACATCCCGGACGCTTATGAACGCATATTTTTCGATGCGCTTGCGGGCGACCAAACGCTCTTCACCAGAACGGACGAGGTCATGGCGGAGTGGAAATTTGTTTCCCCGATTCTCAAAAATTGGAAGAAGACGGAACTCAAAATATACAAACCGGGCTGGAATCCAAGAAGGCATCCCGAGGGCGCGAGGGGAGCGGCTCCGCGCGAAGCCAAGAAAGAGAGCGCGAGAGACCTCCTGCCATTTTGAGTATATAATATTATTTTATGAAACTGGGCATTATCGGTTTTGGAAAAATGGGAAAGGCGCTTGTCGCGCGGCTTTTTAAAACCGGGAAGGGATACGAGGCAGTAGCTTATGACGCAGAAAGCAAAGCTCGCGATGAAATAGCGGAAACAGGAGCGTTTCCGGCGCGCTCAATCCAAGAACTCGTCTCGAAGCTCAAGAAGCCCCGAACAGTCATTCTTCTCGTGCCCCATAGCGCGGTTTCAAACGTTCTTGAAGATCTCTCAAAATATTTGGAAAAAAATGATCTCATCATCGACATGGGGAATACCCGCTATACGGAATCTATACGAAATCATGGCAAAATGAAAACGGGGGAGCTCAATTTTCTCGATGTCGGCGCGTCAGGGGGACCGGCAGGGGTCGCGGAAGGCGGGTGCTACATGGTCGGCGGGGATAAAGAAGTGTTCGGGCGCATAGAGCCTTTGTTTCGCGATCTCGCGGGAGAGCGCGGCGGCTATGCATATCTTGGCGGTCCGGGAGCGGGGCACTTCGTCAAAATGGTGCATAATGGCATTGAATACGGCATGATGCAGGCGATTGCCGAAGGCTTCAATCTCATGCGCGAGGCGAAGGAGTTTGATCTTAACCTCCCTCAAATTGCCGAATTGTATAACAAAGGGAGCATTGTTGAATCGCGCCTTACCGAGTGGCTCCGCCGCGCTTTTGTGAAGCACGGTGAGAATCTTGAAGGAATAGGCGGAGTGGTGGCGCAGACGGGAGAAGGGCTTTGGACCGTGGAGACTGCAAAAGAAATGGGCGTGCCGGTTCCGGTGATCGAGCGATCGGTAGAATTTCGAAAAGAAAGCGGGGGGCGGCCAAGTTTTATCGGACAGGTTCTTATGGCGCTTCGCAATCAATTCGGCGGGCATGATCCATCTCCGAAAAAAGACGACGCATCGGTTCGCGATATGTCTGACGCGGATGGCCTCTCGGCGCTGACGCCAAAGTAGAGCATGTTCAAAAACTCTTGACTACTGCGAATTCATGTTGCGGGCTGCAAACGACGGCTCGGAAAGACTCAAAATATCAACAATATTCTTCGCTTTC